>JBKPMK010000235.1:0-4076 GCA_046732115.1 Thermoproteota archaeon | reverse complement strand
TTCATTATTGAAAAATGACGGCGCCTTTAGATTTAATTGTTTCCGTGCTCTATTCTGACACTACGTTCGGTTTCCATCTTCTATAATAAATTATCATAGAAATTATCGTATCCATAAAATTCTACTGCTATATATATCACATAATATTTTTATATAAAATTTAATAAAATTTTCTTTATATGTATATAATGCATCTATTTTGTGCCCAATTTATCATGCTTTTAACCGCTCTTGAAGAATCCAACCTGCTGGAAAAAATTTGGCTGCATTTTCTTCATCTCCAATAGCAGTTGCATATCGCCAGATCTCTACTTTTTCATCAACATTTACTTGCGATTTAATTTTAGTCAATGCTTCTATTTCTTGTTGCGTACCATCTTTTTCAAAAATTGTAGTCGAAAACTTGTTGCAAAAAGTACATTTACCATCTAAGAGTACGGATTTGCCATTCTCTTCAATAATCGGATAAGCTATGCATGCAAGTGGTCGTTGATCATAGATCTTGCACACAAGCCCACCGTTTGGTGATCTTTGGGAACTATTAGTTTCAAGAAAAGGACAGTAGTTACCGTTTAAGTTCTTTCCCATCATTTGGTAGGCAATTATTTTCTTTGGGCCGTCACCTCTGGCATTCATCCCAATTCCTAACCTGGGAATGATTTTTACATTCATGTGATTTCTAGCGGCTATGGCTCTGATTTTTGACCTTTCTTCAGGCATAATCAAAACTCCTATTTTTCCATATTCAATAGAAGGATAATATTCTCGGTAAATACAGCAATCTGAGCATTCCTTAACACAACTAAACTTTCTGAGCATTCGTCTCACTCATTCTATTTTTGCATATACAGTCCCACTCTACACTATCAAATGCAAGGTCAGAGTATTGCAAAAATTCGATATCATAAACTGACTTTGACTTCTTCAAAAGTTCAATAGCAAATTTTTCATCGTCATCTTTTTTCTTGCTTTTTTTGTTTTCTTTGTAAATCCCAAAGCGTATGGTGGCCTTGTTCTCACAGCCTTCCTTAAAACGCTGATAGTTTTCTGATATTGGGATATTTTTTACGAATCCTGTGTTATCATCCTTGTATTCTGAACCACCATAAAGAATAAACCAATAATTGCCATCTTCTTCAATGAACCTAAGTTTAATTTGATCATCAGGCCACCATTCAATGGTTTTTTTCCACAGTTTGAAGGCATACATCCTATCCTCAAACATTGGGAAAACATTCATGTAAATATCATAGTAACGGTAACCAACGCCAATAAATTTGTTGAACCATGCTGTTGGATGATTATTGTTATTGTTATTATTATTATTATTCATAATATAGGCTGATCTACTAATATCGCATAGCTGCAAGATATATGTCTATTTCTAAATCGCAAGAACACTCCTAGATTCTGAAGAAATGCTAACTAATTTGTAAAAAACGCCGTTTTGTGGTGCTATGGATGTGCAGGTTATCAGATACTGTATGTAATAACGCTAAATAAACAAAGCAAGCTGAAAAAATTATTGTAATAACATAATAGTAACTAAAAAGCAAAAACCTGATATGAAATCATAACTCTTTCTCTACAACTTCGATATGACATTCATGACCTCTGTGTTCCTTATCTAACATCAATGCTTCCTCGTTTGAGATTGGAAATTTTTCATCGTGGAGATATGACTCACCTTCTTTTTCCAAGATGATTTTTTTGCAACTATCACAGATCAATTGCTGTATTATCATGTAACAGAAGATCATTACTATCATTACAATATTTTAGAGTATCTCTACATGTTTCTTAATGGAAACACTGCATTTAGATAACTGGTAGTGCTAACTTTTCTGTTTGTCAACCAAGAAATTGTTTAAATCATTCTTATCGCACATAGTAAGGTCCGGATGTTGAACTGCATTATTTATTCACCAATTAGTTTTACCAGTACTCTTTTATTTCTTTGACCATCAAATTCGCCGTAAAATATTTGCTCCCATGGACCAAAATCTAATTTGCCATTTGTGATTGCTATAACAACCTCGCGGCCCATTATTTGACGCTTCAGATGTGCGTCAGCATTATCTTCTCCTGTTCTATTATGTTTGTATTGCTCGGGGGTATAAGGCGCTAGTTTTTCTAACCACCGATCAAAATCATCATGCAAGCCACTTTCATCATCATTTATGAAAACACTGGCAGAAATGTGCATTGCATTTATCAAACATATTCCTTCCTTGATTGTGCTTTCTGCAAGAATTTTTTCGACTCTTGGTGTAATGTTGATGAACTCACGTCTTGATTTGGTGTTAAAAGTAAGATATTCTGTTTTTACTTTCATGCTCGCTCTTAGTTTGGTGGTGGTAACGATGGCGGAGAAAATGTATTTACAGTTCCTGACGATGATGATTGTGAGTTTTCAGTGCCTTTCCTTCTTCCCATTTTATTGAAGAATAAAATAGCAAGGATAACAACTATAATAATATAATTTACAGGAGGACTGATGATTTTAGTGATTAATCCAATTCCTGGAATAACATATGCTACCTTGCCGATGTACTGCTGAGCTCTAATAGGATAATCTACTCCAGGAATTGAAGAGGGATTTGCGTCACCCTTTGTTCTGATAATTCTCTCTCCTTCGAAATTGTTATAGATCTCTGCAACTCTGTGAACGATTATTCTGTCCTGCCCAGTAGGTCGATGAAAAACTATGATATCACCAGCCTTCAGACTATTAAATGAATTAGCATTACCGTTGCCGCTAGTGCTATCTTTTACAATCAATACATCATTAATATTGAGAGTAGGAACCATACTTCCACTAGAAACTACATAAAACGGGTTATTTGTTCCAAATGCAAAGCGTAAACCTAACCAAACGATTGCAACTCCGATAACAACAATCGCAATATCTTTAACTGCACCGGGAACCTTTGATTCACCTTTCTTAAGCAATTTAAAATTTTTATCGTTTTGTTAGTTAGATAAACCTTTAGTTGGTTTAAGTGACCCCATATTTAGTTCAAGTATTCCATAGACAACTCATGATGATTGAAAAATATGTTGTTATATGCCTTCGGCTATTTTTGATATAGGATATGAAATGATATGACATATTTGATTGAGGAATGTCATCGGAATAATTTGATCAATGTTATCAAGTTCCTAAAAACTTTAAGATGTCGATACTCAATCATAACCATATAGTATGGATACTTTTGAATGTTTATCAACCAAGCTTGAAGTAAGAGAATTCAGTACGCAAGATGTCAAGTCGGAAGTAAGGTCAAAAATCCTTGAAGCTGCAAGGCTAACAGGCACTGGTCTTAATGCTCAGCACTGGAGATTTATCCTACTTGAAAATAAAGATAATTTAAAGAAGCTGGCATTAGATAGTACAAGCGGAAGCTGGGTTGCAGGCGCCAATTTTGCAATAATGGTTCTAACAAATCCCAAATACAACTTCCATTTGATAGATGCTGGGAGAGTAGTGCAGAATATGCAGTTAGCAGCATGGAATCATGAGGTAGGCTCTGGACTCTTTACAGGAATAAAAGAAGCACAACTTCGAAAGGACTTTGAAATTCCGCAGGCACTTAATCCTACGGTTATAGTAGGATTTGGATATCCTGCAAGAAAGTTGACAGGTAAGAGAAAGAATCGCCTGCCACTTAATGAGTTATTTTACCATGAAAAATACGGCAACTCCAAGACTACCTAACTAATACGGAAAACTCAAACAAAATTTTATGATAGAAAAAAGGGCTTACAATCTATTTTCCGCTATGCTAGATATTAATAATTTTAACATTAATTGATTAGGTAAACTTAGCTTATTTTCTTTGCATATGTTGTATATTATAAATCCGTATATCGAAAAAGAAGCAGATTAGGCGATACTACAAATATAGATTTTGTTTTTGCTTTTGCTCGATATGTTACTTGTTAGCTCCAGCAGCGCCTTGTTCATAGTCATTACCCGTTTCGGCAGCGCCAGCAGTTCCTTTTGTCATACCGCTTCGTCTAGCCTTTTCTGCAGCGTCTTGGCTATTTTTAGTCTGGCCTGGCTCAGAAATTTT
>JBKPMK010000234.1:0-29733 GCA_046732115.1 Thermoproteota archaeon | reverse complement strand
ATGTCCTCTTCTTCTTGCTCTCCTGTAGACTTGGCAATAACTGATTCTTCTATATTATTATGACCGTCATGATTATCTATCATATTTGTAGGAACAACTGTAAATAAACTACAAGATATTTAATTCCATTCGTTCAGGCTTCATATTACCTTGATAGGATTGTATTAAACCATCAGAAGAATATTTCAAGGCAGGTTATACAAAACTAATTGCAGTATTTGTGCTGGCCTGTTCAGTTGCAACATCTAGTTGACCTTTCTGCCACAGGTTGCCAATTCTGTACATCACTCGTTTTAGGAGTTTAGCATAAAAATCACTCAGACCTTTGACATTACAATTGTTTAGCAGCACAAATATTTCTTCTTGAGTCTCAGAGATGAGTTTCTTTCTTTCCTCATGATAAGAGCTAAATACAGATACAAAGGCTAGAATTTTTCTATCACTTCTGTATTCTTCTGGTATGTAGTCAATTGTTATCTGTGATGCCTTACCTAGATATTTTAAGGTATGTTGACTAGATATATTCCTTTCAGGGTCCCATACACTTTGAACTAGGTAGGCGTAATCTATTCCTTTTACTTTTTTATTTCTAATATACACCATAGTGAATCAGCGATACTCTTTATTGGCATCAGTCTCGTGACATATATATCAGATTAGTGGTACGTTGAACTCCTGGTGCTCCTGGTGCTAACATCGAGTATTCTTTTAAAATAAATCAATTTGCTCCTGCTGTGTATTTAGCAACATCGATTATTGGTAGTAATATGAATGCTGCAAAAGTTTTGGAAGCCCAAAGTGAACAGCAAAAACTATAGCCGCAACCGCTGGAACAACGGAGTGGAACAATTAGTGGGGAAATTCTGGGACCTCATATGTACCTGAACATATTAGGTCTATAATTACTTGTTTCATTTATGAGATTCATGTGATATGTGCTATGGTAAAAATCCTCCTTTTTGTAGCATCTGTTGATGAGCCATCAGGACATACTTTTGGTGGTACTACAGTTGTAGGGTTGTAAGCCAATAGCTTTCACTAACAAATTAGGAATTTGGGGCAGCATAATTTGAACATACATATACATATTAACCAGAACGAATATTTAGAAGAAAAGAAATTGTTGGGATCTGGTGGTCATGCTTTTGCCAAACTGACCGAGCAAGAAGAAATCAAAGCTAGTCTCGGCGTACCACAAATATTTCTAAGTAATGTAGGGAGACTAAGCGAAGATAGGTTTACAAAATATCTTGTAATAAATGTGCTAAACAATATCCTGGTTCTCGAACAATTAGGGATGAAAATCCGAATGAACAAATAGGTGAAAAATGTTCTGATCTATGGAGGTTTGCAAATGATTCTGACTTGTTTGAGGCGAAGCAGTGATATTTTACTTTGTGGAACATGCGCTGAATCCGGCATTATAACCAGACATGAATTCTTTGCTATGCGATTCTGGGCCTTTGCCGGGTTGATTTATGTATCTTTTAGAGGGTGGTAACTTTGCATCACTACAGCCATTATCATAACCGGATTGATATGGTGTTCCTTTTGTATTTGCACCATGTTTGACCAAGACCGAAACAGTATCTATGTCAGATACACCCACTGGGTTTGCGACTGTTAATTTAAATGTCATTGTTGTATCGGCCTGCAAATTTGAAGGAGCATTAAAGCTAGTTTTGGATTCAGTAGGAGTACTTAGCTGTACAGGAGGACCACTTATTTGTGTCCATGCATATGTTAGTGAATCACCGCTAGGATTACGGCTTTGACGACCATCCAATATTACCTGTGAACCTCCATTAACCGTTTGATCTGGTCTGGAATGGCCTGCGTCAGCTATTAGAGAATTGTCAGGTGGTATTGGGCCAGGAGCAGGTGTTGGATTGAATACGATCTTATAAGCAGGATGTATCTCTGCATGTCCTCCCTCGTTCGTATCTAACAAATACGTTCCAGTAACCTGAACGTGTGTACCAACCTTAGGTAAACTGAATTTGGGTCCATCATATTTTGGATTCTTACATTGGTTGATTTTTATTGGATCCTTGCTTTTATTTGGTCCCTGGCAGACAACTTCAACGTGAAGTGCACCCTTGAACTCTGGAGAATTATTCGCTGGTGTAAGCAGTGAGCTGTATTTGCTGTCTAGTTTTAAATTGAAATTTGCATCGCCATCGGTATTTATGTAATGAGTCCATATTACTTCACCAGCAACAGTTATACAATCTTGCACTAGAAACCTTGTAGAGCCAATTTCTTTGATGAATGGATTTGGTACAAATTTATCAAGAGTGCCATCGCATTCATTGGATTTAAATGGCGTATCATCTGGTATTACCACATTACTAGCTAAGGTTCTTGGTTCTTCACCTCCTCTACTCAGAGCATTAGCTTCCTTCTCATCTGTATCTGGTTCTTCGCCAATGCCTTCCATTATTGATTGATCAGGTTCGATTCTCGTCTTTAATGATGTTGATAATTGTCCAGGAGATGTAGAAGATGATTCTTCAAATTGAGTTCCTGAAGACTGTCCCACGTCTTGCGCAAATGATCTTCCCAAGTCATCGTCGCCTTTGGAAATACGATCAGCCACCTTCATTGCAGCTTGCTTAACAGTATCTATATTGCCTGTTGCTCGTTGTTTTGCAAGTAATGATAACGACTGAGCCAATGCGCCATCAGGATTTAAATGAATAATTGAACTTATTTGCTTAATTGCATTAGTTGCCTCATCTTCACCTGCAGTTGTGGCTATTTGTGTATGTATTTGTCGAAGTACTTGTTGCACTTGTTCTTTATCTGTATCTATGCTAGAACCAGCTATTCGACCAGAGATCTCGCTGATTAATAAGCGGTTGTTTAGTTCATTATTATTGTCGTTATTACCATCATTAGCATTAGCACCGTATGCTACAGTAGAAATTGATGCATTATTTAGACTGAAAACTAGAACTGATAATAATAGCAAAGATATCACATACAGAGCTATTCCTCTGTTTTTATAATAACCCCTAGTTATTTTCAATGTGAAGACATTATGGAAACTACTTATTTACACAGAACCATTATTTAGCTAATACTCAAGTCAAATTTGATTTACAAACTATTGGTTTGGCTTATCTAATGCGTATGCTCCTTAAGTTCTTGACGAGAAAGATAAAAATACTAGATAAGAAAGCTCCTCCCAGAAAATCAGGAGTTCGGGGGAGCTGTGTGAGTTCTTGTTGAACATTTATCGTACAGACATGAGATCCAAACAATCTACCTTTGCTTGAAGATATCCTGATGATACTAGTGCTATGATTCAAAGGATTGATATGAATAAAAACGTATCAATCTTCTATTCATATATTGACCCAGACATTGTATTTACAAACATTCTGATATTGCAGCAGAAATGTTAGCAATAAACCATCATCACCATCAACATAGCAACTCAAATAAATGCGATCTGCCGATACATGAGCAAATAAGCTCTTGTACTTCTCTATATCCTGTCTCAGCAATTTGGAAATTACAAGGTCTTTATTATCATCAAGTCCCTTGCCCATCATGATTGTATCTATTGCTTGGGTGACAAGTAGCAGAGCATTTTGTTAGAATTTCAGAGGAAATCTTTAATCAAATAATCAATATAGACGCTTTTTCTCCCGTATTCATATTGCTTAATTATTTATTAATATTGTAAGAAAAATAGTCAATGATAGATATTTTACTTCTATTTTCAATTCTGAAATGCGGTACCACGAAACTCATAATAATATTGGATGCTGTTCTAGCATATGCCGAATTTGTCAGAGCAACAACCAACACATCCGCGATTAGGAGTAGTCACTATACATGATGCATGCCCAAGTTTTTCTGCAAAGATATTCGAATCAGCTGATGAACTAGAGAGACTGAACATAAAATACAATATTGCCTTGGTACCATTCTTTAACGAAAAGGAAGACCTTCCCAGGTTCCCTGACTTTGTTGACAAGATTAAATCGTTCAAGAATTGCCAAATTGTTTTGCATGGTCTTTACCATGAGATGAAAAATGGTCAATTTGATAACTTTCATGAAACAAAAGAAGCAGACGCAGAAGAACAGATACGTGCAGGACTAGAGATATTTCACGAAATAGGAATAAACACCAATGTGTTTATACCACCAGCTTGGAAATTAAATAATAGCTCAATCAAAGTATTAGAAAAGCTAGGATTCAAATTAGCAGAAGAGCAAGAGGAATATTTGCTGTTATTTTCGCAACATGAGTTTAAAAAAATAAAACTACCAAAAGTTTTAAACTGGGATTCCACTGGCTATCCGGAAAAGAATATTGTGAATATTGGCAGAGATGAAAGAGCATTTAAATTGGAGATAGAACAAAGACCACAAATTATCAGAATAGCTTTACATCCGAGAGACCCTGCAGAAACAATAAAAGACCAAAAGCAAATGATATCAATATTAAAGGATAATGGTTACGACATGCCAACATATACAGATCTTATACCGAAGTTAGAAGAATTAGCCCCATCAACACGGCTAGACTGAATAATATTCTTATATCCTAGTCTAAAGCCATTACCGCATATTAACCAATTACCCACACACAGATGAGTGAAAAATGAAAAATATTGGGACAACATGATGGAGACTTTCACATAGCACAGGCTAATGCTCTTTGCACTATTGTATCGAGACTTTTGTCAATTACATTATGTCGCCGAATGAGGCAGCCAGTAACAGCCGTGCTCTCTGAACAAAGGCTTTCTAAGATAAAGTTTGATAAATTGCTAATGTCCCATCAAGGTTCGCCATTAGTTGAAAGGGCAAGAGAAACTGTAGAAGAACTTGTCTCAAATACTATTGAGCAAATAAGATCTAAAAACAATGCAAAAACGATGCCAGAGAGTAGGTGGGAAGGAGATTTTTAGCAACTGTTGTCTTTTTAGATTCTTGTTTCATACCGTCACTCTAGGACGTTCCATTCTGGAGACAACAAAATAAGATTGTCTCTTTTCTTCAATTCTATTTATACGTCTGAGAGTCTCGTCTTGCTTAATAGAGGTTTTCTTCTGCAGGTTATATACCAACCAGCTTATTACCGCTCCAACTACCGCTCCTAAGACGATGCTGATATAGGTACTTGATGCATTTGTCATGTCGATATAATCCTTCGTAAATTCAGGCATACATCCCCAAACTGCAAGAATCTGATATAACATAGTGGTACAATGTATTTGGTTCTTAATCTTATAATTTGCTCTAATTTTTTGTTGGCCTTAGAATGCTTGGTTCATCGTTCTAATTGATATTTCTTCTAATTTACCATTGATGGTTATAAACGTAGTCAACACTGTAAGATATTCATAAAATGGGAAGGATTACGATGTCTTGCTGTGGATATGGGTAAAGGAAAGTCTATTCAAACATAAGGGAAGTAAAGGATGAAGCAAAGTAGCACATTAACTGATGAATTGAATAGCAAAATGAGCGATATGAAGTAAATGAGGACATTTGCAGCAGGAAAAGCTATACATATTTTGTATAGCGTAGAATTTTCACAATGCACGATCTCAGAATTATATTATGATAGATATGATGTATATGATGTCTACATAGTAGTACATAGTAGTAATGTATGTCCGTTAGTAGCAACTAAAGCCTTTGATATTACTATTACAACTATGATGTCATATTTTAATTGACTTTCAATTTTTTTTCTGCAATCGTAGTGAAATGTAGTAAGCCTTCAAAAGCCCTCACATATACTGTCCATGATACAAAACTGCTAAATTAGCAAGTGTGTATTAAACCTATACTAAATGCATGATGCCAATTTAGCAATAATACGCATCTGTAACGATTGTAAAAAGACATTCATCACACAGCCTAGTATTGAGGGACAATCAAGACATCTGGGCATAAAGATACAGTAAAAACAAATTTTGGGGAGATATAAAGCAAAATGAAACACGTTCTTGAGCTAAATAGACTAACCCATCTAAATAAATTCTGCCTATTACGTTAATCGGGCTAACCTTCACTCATGACCGCACCAATACTAAGAGATTATATGAGAGCATACCCCTGAGCTAATGAGAATGAATTCTAAGAAGACTTCCTCTACACGCTACGTGGCAAAAAGTAATTGAAAAACCTTTAAAGTTGAGACATTACTAACTTTTGCAGAGTTCGGATTTTCCATTCTTCATGCTTGTAAAATATGTCGGACGTAGCAAATTTCAATTCGTTGCTATAAAGTAAACCCAAGAGATTATCAAGGCAGTCTCAGAGAGACTGCAGTCGGTCGGTCCTCACCTATAGGAATAGTACCAACTACAGTGTTAGTTGAGCTATCTATTACGGAGATATTTTTTGAATATTGATTAACAACATACATGTTGCCACTATGCGAGTCAAAAACAATTGCAGATGGTTGCAAACCCACAGGGATATCCTTTATCACGTCATTAGTTGAGCCATCTATTACGGAGACTGTACCTGAGGCTACATATATGAGGGCGTTGGTTGGATTAAAAGTCACGTCAACTGGAGACCAACCCACGCGTATATTCTTTATCACGTCATTAGTTGAGCCATCTATTACGGAGACAGTATAGGAACCCTCATTTGCCACATATAAATTGCCATTATCTGAGTCAAAAGCAATTCCACGTGGATGGCTGCCTACATGTATATTCTTTATCACGTCATTAGTTGAGCCATCTATTACTGAGACTGTACCCAAGTCTCTATTAGTTGCATAAGTATAGTCATTAGATGGATTAAAAGCAACGCCAATTGGAGTATTGCCTATATTGATATTCTTTATCACAGACTCAGCTGAAGCAGTTTCTAAACCTAAAGGGATGCTATATACTAATGATGCAACTACCATAACAACTAGTAAGGAAGATATTGACTTACAAAAAGCATTCAGTTTGTTTATCAATCAAACCTAGTTTTGATGCTATACACATAAGCTGTTAGATGCATTATATAGGACGATACAATAATACTAAAAGTTACCCATTTTTTTATATATTTTAGTTATATTAGTTAATACTAGTACAAGGCATAATCGTTCCCTACATTCAAACACTTCCAGTAATGGGGGTTTATCATTAATACTTCCATATGATAAAAGGATACGGGATGATGGAACAGAATAGTAACCCGCAGTAGTAAGTTGCATAATCAAAATTAGAGTTATTGGAAATTATCTTCTCTCTTACATCTTCATATTATTAGAGTGGAGTAAATAAATATAAAAGAGGAAAGAGAAAAAATAATTTATTCATCGTAATGAGAATATTAAGTAAATCACAACCATTTGTAAAACTACTGGCCATAGTCTCATTGGTATTAGCGATATTTACGCTTGCAAATATCTCAACAATACCACATGGTTCTTTTGCATATGGACAAAATATTAATAGTAACAACAATCAAATCTTCTTCTCTTCTGCTTCTAATAATAATGATAATTCAATCCAAAATGAGATTATTCCTGCTGCAGAATCTGTGTATAAATCTCAGACTATGATAATGCCGTCGTCAGTAGGAACCTTTGTTTGGTATGTAGTAAATGAGGCACATGAAAATTCTGCCACTGAAAGACACAAATACCTAAGTGATAGCAATCCAATTTATCTTCCAACTAATCTTGTAGTTGCACAAGGAACAGCAATATCATTTCTTGATGCAGATGCACCGTGGGATTCTCCCCATCCACACATAATCAACGTAGTCGATAACTCTGGGAAAGTAGTATATAGCACTGGAAGAATGGATTATACTAATAGTTCAACACCAAAAGTTTTACCTAGTGGAAAATACACGGTGATGGATACGAAATATACTTGGATGAAAGGAAATTTAACTGTAAGTTCTAGCCAAAAGTCTACAGGGAATTTAATAGTAGGTGGATTTTATAGCCCAACAAATCAGGTAGCAAACACTAAGGATAATGATGGTGGAGTGCATCCAGGATCGCTTGGGTATTATAGAACAGAATTTCCAAAGAATGGGTTTAAAATTCTGACTGAATATAATTTTAATTATGCAATATGCAGGTACTGTCCGGGTGGATTTTGGCCAGACCAAAAGACAGCAGGTCATACCTTGTTAGTTTATAGTACATCCCAGCCAGTTTCTATAGCCTTAGCAAAGTTATCTAAAATGGTAGGGAATAATGTGTATATATAAAAACTAGCTCTAATATCTAAGCCCATAAAGCTTTATTCGATTACCCAGTTTACTCCATTTACCTAAGCTGTTCTTTTTGCTTTGTTTCTATTCTTCCTTGTCTTGCTACTATGTATGCAGTTATTCCTATGTATATAAACTGGAAGATTTCTATTGCTATACCCATAGAATTAATTGGTAATGCCCTAGCTGTAATTGGGTTTGGAACTCTTGTAATAAAGTACATTATTATCAATACTATTGTACCAGCAATTCCTATGTAATACCAAATTCTTCCCCACTTTTTACCATGGGTATAGCCCAGAATAGTTGTGCCATTCCTCCAACTAGAAAGAATGTTCCTGTTGAAGGATTCCTTCCTATTATATTAGAAGATAAGACGATATGCAATATTCCCGGAATTGCTGTAGCAGCAGCTGCAGTGTTTGTCATATTTTGTTCCTTTCACCTTGTCTTTTCTTCTGTAAATTTAGTTCTACTTTTATTTAGATGTATATGTGCGTTTGAGAACACTTAAAGCCGTTCTAACCCGTAGATTGCCCATTTAACTTAATATCATTTAACCCTTGGTAATTAAGGCTTATTTACATATGATAATTGCGATATTGCTCAGCAAGTCAGCAGACATATGATCTATAATAATAATTGTGAATAGACTGAATAATTACGCAGGTTGATATAGACCTCCATATAGCATACGGTAAATGGTATGTAAAGGTGTATGTATACGTCACAAGGCGTCCGGTCCTATTAGTTATGGTCGTTATGCTACTGGACAGAAACGCTGTCAAATATGTGAAATTTTTATAAAATGGGATGGAATATTCTGTCCTTGTTGTGGATGTAGATTAAGGATAGGACCAAGACTATTCAAAGATAAGGCAAAGTTAAGAATCAGGGAAAAACAAAAAGAAAATCAGACGAAAAAATCTCAAATGAAAAATAATAGTAATATCATATTGCATGCACCATAGCAGTCTTGAAGTATTAAGTCTGATGATATTAAAGAAACAGTGGGATGATGGAAAAGAGCAGAAAAGTAACTCGCCGCTTATGGATAGTATGTCCATACAGAACATATAGCAACAAAATAATATACTACTCAAATATTTAAGAAATTCAACTATTTTCTCTGTATTTGTTCCTATATTGTATAGCATGTTATAATTATAGTCTCCCTTAAGCTGAGTTAACTAAGTTATGTGACATTAATAATCCACAACTAGAGTATAGTATTCTGATTAATATTTTGACATGCAATCCAAAAGGGTAGTAGGCTGTACTCCAAAAACTGAAGCTAGAATCTCATTTGAATAGGCACCAAAAGATCCTGAAATTCCAACATCTTCTGGTCTTTCATGATTAATAGCAATGGCGAATTTAGTTTTCCATTCGTAAATATTCTCTATGTGATGAAGATAACCTCTGGGAACAAATACAATCTCTCCTGCATCATGTCCAGCACCAGGACTGAATATTGTCATAACGGCCCTTCCGGTCAAACAATAGCCAAGCTCAACTGCATTAGGATGCCAATGAGGCTCTCTTACTCCTCCTTTTTCTAAATGTAGCGAATAAATGGACATACCTCTTAGTATATTGAAATTATCACCGTTAGCTTTGCTTCGAGTGCCACCATTACACACAGCTTGTGGCTTTATACCTTCGGTTAAACGTATGAACTGAACTTTCCATTATCCTTTCTTTTGTTAAAGAATATCTGTTTTTTATTTGAGGTTTTCAAACAAAGGTATGATCCCGGCTATGTAAAAATGATAAACCTAAGTGGCTTCCTCGTCTAATATATATTTTCATCAAATCTGTTGCAAGACTAAATAAAAAATGAGAATAGCTTTCAATATTAAGTTCTAGAATTACTTTTAATTCAGCCTTGCCTAAACAAAAAAAGTAAAGAAAAGAAAGGCTAAGTTTGCAAGTAATTGTCTGATAACAATAGTGCAATGTTTTACTATCTCTCAGAACGTATTGGTGATTTATTTGCTTGTAAAATTACAGTATTAAAGCTGGCTATGTTCATTACTTAATATAATTTCTGCTCATATTAGCGGTAGTGTATTGTCATTATGATAACATTCGAGTAGACTGAGATTTTGGCTCTAAGAGTACTTCAAGTCCATGAGTAAAGATTCTTCCTGCAGTTATCTTTATGAGTTGCAGACCAATTTTATCTAATTCATTTATAAAATGCTGATTCATTAGTGTTGCTCTTAATTTTAGTCGTCCTGTATCGTTCTCTCTATCTATGTTTTTGATATCGATACCTATTATTTCTATCTTCTTACGCCAAGTAGCTAATTCAACATCTTTTTCGCCTGGTTTTTCACTATCAGCCATCTGCAGTGTTTCTGATGTGGTGAATCTCCTATTTTAATTTAAATAGCTTCAATAAGACGTTGGCTTTGATTCATTCCTCTTAATCTTATTCTTATTCTTCTTTACTGTACCAAAAAAGAAATAGATAGAAAAAATTACACACTAAAGACATTCCTGACTGCGATATACCCAACTACTAACCTTTGTGCACTCAGTATATGAGATATGCCCCCATTATGGTTGACAATGGGTATCGAGGCGATAACTGAGGCCATTATCACAACCTTTATCTATCGTCCTCGTTTTGGTTATCTCGACTATCCAAAAGATTACGTTTGACATCTTGTTATTTCTTTCGCTGCATAAAAAATTACGGGATAAGACCTCTTATTTTACAACCGATCATTTGTCCTTGCTAAGCGAGCCCATTACTTTTCCAAATTCAAATGGTGCTTTACAAGTTCTCGTGATGTCAGAGCCACCCACCGGTTTAGAGATATATATTGGAACTGGTGGGTTCAGTGTATTTATTCCTGACTGATGTTCAAGGTTAGGCGGATAAACTATAAGAAATCAAAAAGAGGAAAAATAGCAAGCATTTAGGTAGTTTGTTAGGTGAAAGAAGGCTATTTACAAATACTAGGTATTTCATTGCATATCAAATGCTGTGTACCATACTATACTGATTTGTGAAATTTCTATATGATATATAGTAATTATATATTATTACATTCCTGGATTTACCTGTGTGTACATCATAAAGCCAATACGCAGTCAAACTAACAGAAGACTCGATATATGAAAACCTCAAAATCAGCTGCTATTTAAGATGAATTCCACGCTGTTTGTTTGCTGTTATATTCCGCCCTAGAATATTTTATTTTAGCAGGATGCCCCATTACAACTACATCAGGAGGAATGTCTTTCGTTACTACTGCAGCCATTGCGACTACACTATTGCGTCCAATTCTCACCCCTGGTTTTACTACTGCTCTGCCACCTATGATAGCTCCATCCTCTACTACGACTCCTGCCATCTTTGGACTCATAGGGTATGGATCATTAGTAAAAACTGCTCCTGGGCCGATGAAAACATTCTTGCCAATTATTGTCAACGGAGGAATGTACACAGAACCTTCTATCCTTGTGTTCTCACCAATTCGCACTTTGTAATCTATATGTGTTAGTGAACCGACCATTACGTGGTCGCCAATTTCTGTTTCATTGCCAACATATGCAAAATGCCATATCTTTACATTTTTACCAATTCTTGCAGTTGAGGACACATAGTTTGTTACACCAGGATTAGTATAATTTTGGTCAGTCATCATGTTCCCACAGGTGCCACGGGTCAATGTGACTTATAACTTTATGTCATGCGTTTTCTTTAGCTCTATCGGGACTGTCAACGAGATCTTCCACGATTTTTAAATTAGAATTATGTAAAAGGGTCAAAGATTGTACTGTATTTGGCTATGCATGATACATTTGAAAAGCAAGGTTGACGGTAAACTAGTATCCTCAATTTGCAGATTCAGGGAACTAAAATTCAATGACGCAAATTAACCATGAATCACAGAATCGATAGGTATCATCGCTTACACGTTTATACAACTGACAAAATATTTACACTAAATAATATGGCATATTTACAATAATAATGGCATACGATGATTCAGATGGTTGGTATGATCATGTTAAGCCTTCACTAGTCAGCCAATCTAATGATCCAAATCTTGATTTTCTTTTTAGACCTACCAGGCTCTGTGGACACCCACCTGCAGGAGCATATAAAGACCGCTGTGGTTATGGACCGCATTTGCCATTATTGCTAATATCGACATATGCAAAGGTAAATTTTGTTGATCATCAGCTCACTGACCAAACATCAATCATTAGAATCATCGAGGAAAATTGGAATTTAGGACACATCGGAAACCATTCCTTCGATCAAAAAGCTGGCTCGCTTACAAATATGTTTGATCTTACAGGGAATAGAAGCATGGCAGAAAAGCCTTTTATATCCTGGAACGACAGTAATTCAAAAAAGATTTAACAATCATATTCTTTAATCATTCTTTAACAGAAAAAATATGTCATTTACGGAGGGTCCAGACAGAGGTAAGCGTTTGCTAAAGTCTATGGTTACTCTTGCGATACTGGTCTTAGGTGCTGGACTAGCTACGAATTTTATTTTAGGATATTTAAGATCACAAGATCCTATCTATCAATGTATTAATGACCCAAATTCACAGCCATTTCAACTATCAATTCCTATTACGGTTGCCCGCGATGGCAGCAACGTTGCTGTCCCGGCAGGCATAGGTATGAATAATAATTGCACAAGACCTGTGCATACACTCGAACCCAATGTTATTCATGTTGCTTATAGCAAATCATATCCTTTCACTCTAGGTCATTTTCTGTATATTTGGAAAATAGATCTAACGAAATACAATACTAAGGTTTATGTTAATAATATCCTGCATACAAACGGGAGTTATTTAGATATTATCCTAAGACAAGGAATGTCCTTTAGAGTGAATTTTACCCGTAAGGCATAATTCATTTTGTTTGACATCAAAGGCAGTATTATTCTGATTCTTACATATATCATGAAATTTATGAACATTATCTGCTGGAAATGAAATCGTCCTTATGCTACTTTATAAAATACTGCCTTCAGATATATCATAAATGCTATTTTCAATTTGTAGATAGATTTTCAACCTTTTTCCAAACAGTTCTGTCCTTGTGGTCCATTAATTCAACAGAATATTTTTCAATTAGCATTTTCCTAATATCATCGGAGCTCTGAAATTTCTTCTGTGCTCGCAGCTTGTTGCGCACAAATATCAACTCTTCGATTTCCTTTTTCTCCTCATCTGAAGCTTCAATCACTTTAAGACCCAGTATATCAATAAAATTGTTAAAGAATCGAAGTACAATCTGTGCCATACTCTGAGTCAGCTTATCTGCTGCAGCATAGCGATTTAATTCCGCAACATACTTCATAAATATGCTGATGGCAAGTGTAGTGTTCATGTTATCCTCTATTGCACATTCAAACTCTCTCATGGATTCATCAGATAATTTCTTTACTGCTTCAAGTTCTCCTCCACTTTCTTTTTCTTCCTCTTTTTTTGAGCTAGCAAATAGCAACTCATATGCGAGAGTTTCTATTTGACGCCATCTTTGACGGGATTCAGTAAGTAATTTATCAGTATAATCGAGTGGTTTTGAATATTGTACAGACAAGCAATAAATCCTCAAGGCATTCATTCCCCAACGCCTAAGCGCTTGCTGTATGGTTACAATATTGCCAAGCGATTTGGACATTTTTTCAGAGTTAATCGTAACCATTCCTGTATGCAACCATATTTTGGCAAACTGCATTTCTGAGAAAGCCTCCGATTGTGCTATTTCATTTTCATGGTGTGGAAAAACCAGATCATGTCCACCACCATGAACTTCAAATGGACATCCAAGGTATTTCAAAGCCATTGCAGAGCACTCAATGTGCCATCCTGGTCTTCCTTTTCCCCAAGGACTGTCCCATACAGGAGGCTCTGAATAGAATTTCCACAAGGCAAAATCAAGCGGATCTTCCTTAGATGTGTCAACTTCAATTCTATATCCTGATTCTAACTCTTCAATAGATCTTTTTGATAATTTGCCATAATCTGGAAATGACTTGACACGAAAATAAACACCGTTGAGTGATAAATATGCGTGACCCTTTTTAATTAATCCTTCAATTAAATTGATCATCTCTTTTATATTTTCAGTGGCGCGTGGATACAAATCAGCTCTCTTTACATTAAGCGAGTCAAAGTCTTTGAAATAATTATTGGTATATTTTGCTGCTACTTCTTCTGCTTTTATCCCCTCCGATTTTGCTCTATTGATGATCTTGTCGTCAACATCTGTAAAGTTCTGAATAAATTTTACTCTGAACCCTTTAAAAATAAGGTATCGTCGTAGAACATCAAAGAAAATTATTGTTCTAGCATGGCCTATATGAGAGTCATCATAAACGGTAAGGCCGCATAGGTAAAGCCGGATATTATTATTATCTTGCTTACTTGTATCTTTAGTTTCGTGATCTAGTCTGGCGGCCTTATCTAATTCTTCTATATTCCTACTTAGAGTATTGTATAGTTTCAAATTTGACTAACAATATTCGTGATCAGGGATATTTTATAGATATACTTGTAGACAGAAGTCCTTTAATGCCCCTGTGCTTGTTTATCTAGCTATATATACGAAACTTACTAAACTTTGAGCAAAGATCGCATATAAAGACAGCGCTGGAGCGTTGCCAAGCTAAGTACTTCCAATATGCTGTCAAGTGTGAAAATGGAATACCTCCTAAAAATCATGCATAGCAAATGGAACATTTGAGCTCATATCTGGAACAGCAATATCAAAGGAATAAAAAACAATGGTATGAATTGTTTTCTGACAGGCCTAAACTTGAAATATTTGAGCAAATGATGTCTTGGGAAAATGACGAAGGAAAAGTGTAGTAGATTTTGGAGAATGTAAATAGGTAACTACAAAAGAAGGGTACCATATGGACGAGATGCAAATAATTGTTTTCGGATTGATAATATTGGGAGCGTCGCTTGCAATTTTTTATCTTACTGATTTGGTACCCGCAAAGATAGAGAATACAGAATTGACTATTTTTATAACACTTGGTATTGGATTGCTGATATTAATAGTTGATAAAAGACAAAGCCGTAATATTGACGAGTTAATTAAGATACAGCATAAACTCACTAATGAGATCCATAAAATGATAAAAGAAGAACTCAAAATGTTCAAAGACAGATATAAAGACACAGAGTAGATCATGATGATGTGTTACTGCATTATTCGATAGAGTATGGAGCATTTTTCATTTCTCACACTCGAAAAGTCTTTTGATTCAGCTGTTGTTTTTGTCAAGGGATCTCTTTCTCACTCCCGAGAAACCCTTCGCTCCTCCATTATTGTCGCCTAGACCCATCCTCTGTCTATTTCGCGTCAAGCGATATTATGAAACTGCCTTTCCTAGCCTTGCTCAGGTCGTACGAGCCACCATCTGCTATGGTTGCTTATATCATCTCTATTTTACTGAATTGGTATCGGCATTACAAGGACCACCAGCTCCTACCTGACAAATCCCCATTTGTGCAACATGTGTTTCGCTGCTAAGGCTGCTATAATCCATCGACTTCCCAGAATGTGCTTGTGTAACTGCGATACTCGCTGATCCAAATAATGAAATTAGGACCAGAACAAAGATGTTTGAAAATATGACCATGCCTATATTGTTGCCATTATTCATCACTTGTTTTGTAGTCAGAATGGTAGTTTAACTGACTGATGCAGCCACAGCTATTGTCTTACCACATGAAGACGTCCTTTTCTGCTTATGACCATCAACCTCTAATCCAGTCTACTTCTCCATGATCTCGTATACCGAGATTTTCTCTCATGAATTGTTATATGCGTTAGGTGGGCAACAAACAGTTCAAACGTTTCAAAGCGAAATTTCGTACTAACTTTCTGATCTTATAGTAGATGATGATAGTTATTCTTCCGGACGCCATACTGTCTTTTCTCTACTGTACCATTAAAAATCTCATCTTCTTAATACAAATGCTTCTCCTACTAGGCAGCAACTTAAAAACGAATTGCTAAAGACAAGGACAGCAGAAACACTCAAGGATGGTAAAGGCAGGTCTGAGCACAACAATGTGGGAATGCTGGTTAAATTTTATAGAGATGAGCTTTCAGCGAAAAAATGAATTACGCTTTAATGTAACTATTATCCCGTTAAAAACTCATACCATAAGATCAGATAAGTAAATATTTTCTACATGTATAATTATAGGTCAATAAATATATCATTGCCTCTGGTGTCGACTTTGTATGTTGTTAACTTGACGCCAGAAAGATAGTCTAACAATTCGCCTGTTCTAATATTGTAATGCCAAGAATGTAAAGGACATTCAACTACTTCACCATCGATTTCTCCGGGAGCTAGCGATCCATCTTGATGGCGACAGAGTGCCTCTATTGCATAAAACTTACCATTAGTATAGAATAGCGCAATTCTTGTACCGTTGATGTTGAGTTCTTTTCCTTTTTTTTCGCCAATTTCTGATTTATGGGCTACTTTGACCCACGTCATTTTGAGAATCTATTTAATAGGTGATAGTGGGGGTAATAAAATGTTGGTATTATTGAACATGAGACGAAGTGATTCGAAAAAGTATTAGAATTGCATTATCCACTCGTATTCCCGTGCTTCATTTAAATATTGAGTATTTGTGAAGTATATATTCGACCGTTTGTGTCTTGTGTGATTTCTAATTTCTAAATTGTACTCTGGTATTGAACTGTGAACAGCTGCTTTACATGTTGATAAATCTGTTAGACCACGGTAGGTTGATTTTTGCTAGTCATTAGCTTTTTTTCTCAAGAATTGTTTTAATCTCTCGGTTTTGTATTAGAATATTGACAATATTATCGCGCTCTTCCTTTGAGAGGCCACTAGAAGCTCCAAGTGAATCAATTACCTTAAGTTTTGACAAATCCTCCAGGCCCTTTTCAATTGTTATCTGGGATTCGTAGACAAGCTTGCCAAAAGAGGTAAGAGAAAGCATTCCACCTTTTTTTTGCACCAAATTGGACTTGGTTAATGCACTTATCCTTGAGTAATATTGCTTTGAAGTTAGCTTCAAATCTGCTCTGAGCACATTAGGTTCCCTTCTTTCAATGGCAATGGCCCTTAACAGGGATAAAGCATGGTCGTTGGAAAGAGCCTTAAAAATCGTGGCAATATCATGAACCTTATCAGTGGCCATATATTGACTTGGAATCAATCTATTAATTAACCTTATTTAATATTGATTTCTTTACAGCGGTTCCAAATATCCAAAATGACGATAATTTGCAAAATTTATCAAAATAATAGAAATTAAACCTAAATTGTTTAATTCTAGTATATATACATAATATGTAGAATCAATAACCGTGCTTAAGATGAAGAACAATGCTATTGCATTTACATGCGTAAATTAGTCCCTCACTCCTTGGATTATGCCGTCTCCGCCGTTGCTAAATCTGACATTGAATCTGAAGTAACGTTTAGTCTTGTGTTCTATCTATTTTATTCCTTTTATTACATCCTATTTGAAGATATCGTTCTTGTCATCGGTATTATCATCATTGACTGAAGTAAATTCTCTCTGAGATTCAAAATACTGTCTGACTAATTCTGTATCTGTTACTACTTTTACTTTAAACCCATTTTTGATTTTTGCAGTACCTATTAATGATAATCTCGGGAAACGTTCTTGTCGCGATCAGAGGGCATGTCTTATGTCTATCATCTGCATTTTATCCGAGTTTTTTGTGTATTTACCAATCTCTAAAATATTTTTTTCATAAACCATGGATCCATATCTTGTATGTGTATAAATGACATCTTCTTGTAGATTTTTGGCGTTCTCTATCAATCCTGCATCTTTTAGCTGTTGTATTGCTTTGTGGCACTTCGCTTTTGAAATTCCCCAATCTCTCTAAAAGAGACTTGGTTATTTTCAGACCATCTCTTGCTTCAGAAAATACCTTTGGCTAAAGTAAATATGTACGGCTAGGTGCTATGGCAAATAGATATTATATCATGCTTGCAAAGTATTGTAACAATTCAATTTCATTAACGAGTATATCTATACACGTATCTAGTCATACGCTAGCATTAGTAATTATTATAATACTTGTTAGTTACCAAGACTCATCTTTATTTCAAAGATAACTTAAAATCTAGTCCGCTGACGTGAAGGTTTGAATGCCGGAGACACCTTGCGAGCTATGTATCAGCAGTAGTAGCGGCGGACAAAACAACAAGGACGCCCAGTATAAAAATAATAATGATAATAATGATAATAATGACAAGAATGACAACAATAACAACAATATAAAGTCCAATAGTGCTGTAGTTACAAGTGCCCTTCCTTATGCTAACGGCGAAATACACATCGGTCATATTGCATCTACCTATCTGCCGGCAGACATTTTCACACGATTCTGCAGATTAACTGGAAGAGAAATCTATCATGTGTGTGCATCTGATGATTTTGGAACTCCTGTGCTGATAAGAGCTGAGAAGGAAAACAAAACACCTGCTGAGTATGTTGATTTATGGAATAGACGTGACTATGAGGATTTTCGATTATTTGGAATATCTTTTGACTTTTTCTATAAAACCAGTTCTAAAGAAAATGTCGAATTTGTACAATATGTGTTCAAAAGGCTTTATGAAAATGGTCATATCTATGAACAAGACGTAGTTCAGTTTTACTGCCAATACGATGACAAATTTTTACCTGATAGGTATGTCATTGGTAGGTGTCCTAATTGCGGAGCAGAAAATCAGTACTCTGATCTATGTGAGAAATGTGGCAAAGTTCCTGATCAAATACTAGATCCAAAATGTGCCATTTGCGGTAGACCTCCAGTTAAAAAGAGCAGTAAGCATTATTTCTTTAAACTCTCAAACTTCTCAAAGCAGCTAAAGGAATGGTTGAATGGCAATGCAAATCTTCAATCAGATATAAAAAATTATGTCATAAACTGGATTGACGAAGGTTTGGAGGACTGGGATATAACAAGGGATCTGTCATGGGGAGTTCCAATTCCAATGCCTGATGCAAAAGGTAAGGTATTCTATGGATGGTTTGATAACCATCTGTGCTATATTTCTACATTGAACACTCTTATCGAAAAACAACAAGGAAAAGTACAAGATAAAGGAAGTCAAAACCAAAAACACAATTCTTCATCAAAATCAGAATCAGAAACGGACACGGCAGCGGAAGTACAGCAGCAAAATTATAATATAGACGTTGGTAAAAAATATTGGAATAACTCTGAAATATATCATTTCATAGGTAAAGACATTGTTTATCATCACTACTTGTTTTTGCCTGCAATGCGAATGGGTATAAATGAAGAATACAAGCTTCCAGATTACATTCCAACTAGAGGTCATCTAATGCTTCAGAACCAAAAGATTTCAAAGAGCAGAAATTGGTATATTGGTTTGAGAGACTTTGCATCGGATTTCAATCCTGATTATCTGCGATTCTATATTGCTTCTATCGCACCATATTCTCAAACAGATGTCAATTTTGATTGGGATGTCTTTTTTGAAAAGATAAACAATGAGCTTATCGCAAATATCGGAAATTTTATTAATCGTGCGCTATATTTTGTACAGAAAACATTCGATAGCAGAGTTCCAAAGCCGTCCTCAGAGTATGATATAGATGATAGATCTTCTATCTCGGAGATAGAGAAAATTGCAGATGAGGTTAGTGAACTAATATACAAAAATGAGTTTGATAGAGCACTAAAAAGGATTTTGAAATTTGCAACTCACTTAAATCAGTATTTTCAAAAAAAGCAACCTTGGAACAACCAGGCAACAGCTAACACCACATTGTTTATAGCTGTGAATGCTGTGAGGTCACTGGCAATTATGCTAGCGCCTTTTATCCCCATGTCATCTGAGAAGGCTTGGTCTCAATTAGGATTTGATAATAATAACAATAATGATAATGATGTCGACAATAGCGATAGTGGCAGTAGCATTAGCAGTAGTATCCATAAACAACAATGGACCTCAGCATCAGAAATTAGAATCCAACCAGGCCATATGCTTGGAAAAGTAGAGCCTATTTTCCGCAAAATTCAAACAAAAGATATCCAGCTACAAAAGGCAAAATTGGGAAAACAAGAAGAAAAACAACAACAGCGACAGCAAGAAGAAAAACATCTACAGCAAAAAAAGGCAATAAAAGATGATGACGAATAATAACCAAGCACCCACTATTACACGTGGACTTATGATAGGGCGTTTTCAGCCATTTCATAATGGACATCTATATCTTGCAAAACAAATTCTCAAGGAATGCGATGAATTGATAATCGCTATAGGTAGCGCACAATTCAACTACATTTACAAGGATCCCTTTACTGCAGGTGAGAGAGTATTAATGATACATGCCGCCTTGTCATCAGAGACTAAAGACATTGACCTTACAAAATGCTATATCATACCTATTGTAAACGATGAAAATAATGCAAGGTGGTTTGGACACCTAAAGTCTATGGTGCCTCCTTTTCATGTATTGTATACAGGCAACGAATTTGTCATAGGCCTAGCATCAAGGGAAGTTCAGATCAGAAAACCATCATTTTTGAAAAAAGAAGAATACAATGGGACTAATATTCGCAAACAAATCGCTACTATGCAGCAGCAAAATAATCAGCAACTACGGCGGCAGAATTGGAAAGATTTAGTACCAAATGTAGTTTGCACAATAATTGAAGAAATAGATGGCTTCAAAAGAATTGAAATGCTTCTAGGATCAGATAGCCATCCACAACAATGGTGATGATGTCGTATTATGACTGACTGTAATATTGATAGCGTTAATGATAATCGTATTAGCAGTATGGAAGTAAGAAACGAGTTTGACAAAAGCTCTTAGAGCCTGTCCTATTTGTCCTGAGTGTGGCTCAAAGAAATTTAAAGTCATAGAAAATAGCAGCGACGGTAGTGGTTATAATGATGAGATTAACAATACTAACACACCAGCACACACAGTAATTGTGGAATGTCTAGTTTGCACAAAGAAAATCACTATTTAGGGCGTTTTCTAAAGGCCCTGCACTCTCTATGATTTTCGCTGATGAGTTTAGATAGTTGATCAGATATACGAGTCTGCCCCGGACTGAGTGAACTATGAAGATTATACACACTACTTAATGGGCTCACTTTTAATGAGCAATTCTTATAGATTGCAATACCTATGATGTTGTACCAGAACACATATTCGTGCACTCAGCAAGAATGCAGCAGACATCCATAGCAATCAAGCAAGGAATACTAATCAATCAATCAATCTGTATAGAGAGAAGTAGTAAAATCTCCCAACCAATCTTCTCCTCTCAGATGCCATTCCCAGCGATTGATAATCCTTGCTTGATGATACATTCTTCTTGTTATAAGTTGTAAAAAGTTAAGATTAATATTTCTCAGGTTAACAGCCTTCCTAACTGAGAAAATTAAAACAGAAAAGGTGCAAGTGTTATAAATAAAAGCAAGTTATTATTTTTTTTGATTCTGCCTCTAGTGGTTGGCATTTTAAGCATAGCCCTTATTCTGGTTTATAATTATAATTTTTTATTGTTTTTTCTTAACAACGCATCTTCTTCATCACCATCATCTTCTTCTTCATCCAAATCATCAGCTCAACAGCAAGAGCAGGACATAGTAAAACCGTCACTTGCAGGATTAAGAGAAAAAAATAGTTTGAAGGTGGAAAATTTTATTGCTCATGGTTTATTGTTTCCAACGAGTATGGCTTTTGTAGATGACAGCAATATTCTGGTTTTAGAAAAGGCTGGTCAAGTTCGTCTCATTGCAAATGGAGTGCTACAAAAACAGGCGGTATTGACGGTACCTGTAGATAATACAAGTGAGCGTGGCTTATTAGGAATTGCAGTATTAAAAGCAAGTAATAGTAGTGATGGCAATAGTGGTCTTACTGCCAAAAAAAATGCTGGCCTAGCAACTACAACAAGAACGACAACAATTGCAAGCACAACAATTACAGCGACTAAAGTGTTCCTATATTTTACTGAATCCAATGGGAGGGAACCATTAAGAAATAGAATTTATATATATGATTGGGATAGCAAGGAACATCTACTTTTACATCCGAAGATGATATTGGATGTTTCAGCACTTCCAGGACCAAATCACAATGGGGGAAAATTAGCAATTGGTCCTGATAATTACCTTTATGCAGTAATAGGAAATGTTAATGCTGGTGACAGCATACTTCAAAATGATAAGCGTGGAAGAGGCCCGCATGATACCTCTGTCATATTTAGAATCGATCCAAATAATGATGGATTACCAGCTCCTAAAAATCCCATTTCAAGTTCAGATAATAATTCTACTACCAACAATATACTTAGCCGGTATTATGCATACGGTATTAGAAACAGTTTTGGAATAACGTTCGATCCCATAACCGGAAGTCTATGGGATACAGAAAACGGGGAATTGGCATATGATGAGATTAACTTGGTTCAGCCAGGTTTTAACAGCGGTTGGCAGCAGGTAATGGGTCCTATTTCCAGAAGTAATATAACTGTAAGAGATCTGGTTAACCTTCCAGGGTCTCACTATGCAGACCCTGCTTTTAGTTGGCTAACTACAATTGGGGTCACTGATATAGAATTTTTAAAATCATCAAAGCTCGGAAGTAGATATACAAATAATATTTTTGTTGGAGATATCAACAATGGTAATCTATACTATTTTGAACTCAACAAGGACAGAACCGGCCTGAGGTTTGGTTACAATAGTGATTATGACAATAACGAAGCTGCACTATTATCCGACTTTGTAGCAGATGATAAAGCTGAAGTATCTACAATAATTTTTGGAAAAGGTTTCGTGGGTATAACAGATATCGAAACTGGTCCTGAGGATGGCTTTTTGTACATATTATCTTATATAAACGGAAGCATCTATAGGATTGTACCTAGTAGTAATAATAACGATAATAGTGTTAGATAAATAATAAATAAGTACCATCGGTTACTTTTAATAAGATATGGAATTTTTATTGAATTATTATGTATGTTTTAGACAAAGTCTATTTATTAGGTTATAAAGTATGAATCTATTATTGTTATTTTTACAATCATAAAGAGTGATAGCGCATATATATGCGGCACACATTCAATATTGGCTATGTCATCAGCATCGTCATCATCATCCTCATCAGCGGCAGCATCGTCATCTTTTTCTACAGCAACTATGACGACGACAGCAAGGACAGGGGAAGGGCAACAAAAGCAACAGCAATCAACAGCAGTAACTGGAGTATTAGGCGCAAAGAAATGGCATGATAACGAGGTAAGTTTAGATCCACTAAAAGATCAAACTATAGCTGTGATTGGATATGGAATCCAAGGTCGTGCACAGGCCAGCAACATGAAGGATTCTGGAATGAATGTTATTGTAGGACTAAGAAAAAATGGTAAAACATGGATTATGGCAGAAAATGATGGCCATAAAGTAATGGAATTATCCAAAGCTGCTGAGATTGCCAATATAATTCATATTTTAATTCCAGATATGGAGCAATCAGAGACTTATAATAGTGAAATTGCGCCTTATGTAACTGAAGGTAAAGCTTTATGCTTTTCACATGGCGCAGCCATTCAGTGGAAGTGGATTGTACCTCCGAAAAATGTTGATGTTTTGATGGTGGCACCAAAAGGACCAGGACAGAGAGTTCGTGAATTATATGCAGATGGTTTTGGCACACCATCACTAGTGGCTGTATACCAGGATTATACAAACAAGGCTTGGGATAGAGTTTTAGCGATGGCAAAAGGTATTGGCAGCACAAGGCCTGGTGTAATTAAAACTACTTTCAAAGAAGAAGTAGAAACAGACTGGTTTGGAGAACAAGTCGATCTCTGTGGTGGTGCTCATGCTCTTGTAATGAGCGCATTTGAAACTCTAGTTGAAGCGGGATATCAACCTGAAGTAGCATACTATGAGTGCCTGCATGAATTAAAATTGATTACAGATCTCATACACAAATATGGCATCACCGGAATGTATAACCGTGTTAGTGAAACAGCAAGATACGGGGGACTCACAAGAGGACCTCACATAATTGGTAAAGATTCCAAGAATAAAATGAAAGAAGTTCTCAAAGAAATTCAATCCGGACAATTCGCTGAGGAGTGGGTTAGCATCTATAAAAAAGAAGGCAAGAATTCTTTTGGCAGATATATGAATGAGATAGAGACCCATCAGGTCGAAAAGGTTGGCAAAGAGATGCGTAAAATGATGTGGCCTAACGAATCTAATATCTGAGGTCCTCGCAATTAAAATATCAATTATTTTTTTATTTAATCCATTAACTATGTTAATCAACGTTATTTAGCTTATTGTTATTATAATTACAAGTATATAGAAGGGATGGATAAACAACCATGTTAACTAAACAACCATCGGCAGCAACATTTCACTACAATAGGCCAGTCCCACAAGAGGAGCAAAAGCGCATTGTTATCAATCTATACGAATCAGGTATAGGCGAGGAGTTTATTGCTTTGCAACTAGATCTAGAGATCCCAGTAGTTATTGGTATTCTAAAAGAGTCTAATATTTACAAAGGAAATTTTGAATCACAAAATTTAAATAAATAACAAGAATACCTCCAACGAGTGACAATATTCCAGAAGACATGTTAGAACAGTTTCATATTATATATTTTGCAACATCAAATGCATAATGTGATCAGTGCAACCAGAAAGCTACCATTAACAGTCATGATTCTGATATCTTGTTTAGCAACAATGGCTGTGGTTACAAATTCTGTACTTGCATCTGCAGGAATCAGCTTCAAAAATAAATCAGAATGTAGGGAATATGTTCTGGACGGTGCCAAGGTTGTTAGAAATCATGCTATTCAAAGTGCCAAAGTGAGCAAACAACTAGCAGAAAAATTATGCGCTGAATATTGATTAATAGAACCTAAACAAATACAAATATTGATTAAATAGTATATATGGATAGTTAGCTAACCTTCCTCTGGTGGGGGCGTAGGAAGTACTGGTGGTGTTTCTGTCCCTGTATCTGTTCCATTGGATATGCTCGGTTGTACTGTTTTTGGAATACCACATATCCTTGATTCTGTTGTATTAACAGGATTAAGATTTGACGATGGATTATTAGGATCACATGTTGCTGCTCTTTGTTCTGGTGTCAATGATGAGGATGAGGATGACGTATCGTCTGCTGCTTGGCCCAGGGCCGTACCATAATTTGCTACTCCTATGAACATTACTATGGTTGCAGTAAAGACTCCGACTATGCCTATGATACTAAGACGTGCTTCTGTTCTTAAAATGGCTAAATGAAGACGAAGAGAATAACGGTATATAAAAGCAACTTTTTGGGAGCTAACCGAAAATACCGCAAGCAAACAATTGGACTTCAATTCAAGAAAGTAAAACCCAAATAATTTTATGGTGCATTTTATTTTATTGTTATGATCAATCTCAATCTCTATTTGAGCGCAACTTTTTTACATTTTCTGAAATGTGATTAATTATAGTCGCCAAGGGCGTTCCCGGACCAAAGTTTCCGGTAACTCCTTCTTTTTCCAATAGGTCTTTATCCTTTTCTGGAATAATGCCCCCGCCAACGAGTAAGATGTCAGTTACTCCATTTTCTTTTAATAATCGAGCAACCTTAGAGAATAATACTAAATGCGCCCCATTTAGTAAACTCATAGCAACAGCATCAACATCTTCATCAATTGCAATTTTTGCAACCTGTTCTGGGGTACAAAATAAACCAGAGTAAATCACTTCCATACCTGCATCTCTTAATGCTCTACATATTACAAGAGCTCCTCTGTCATGACCATCTAGTCCCAACTTGGATACAAGAACTCTAAGTCTTCTTTGTTGCTGCTGTGCTTGTCCTTGTTGCCGCTGTTGTTGATCAAGGTGTTCATGTATTGGCATTTATCCATCCATGATTGGCAAGTCAGCTTTAAAACCTTTATTCCACCTAAAGAAGGTTCGAAATAAAAAACATGTTATTGATAGATCTATATCTGAAACATTCGATACCTTCTATCTTATATCACATTTCTATATTGCCTGTGTATAATAACAGTCAAGAATTTACTTAGGTTTCTTTATTAGTGCAACTCCTTCTAGTTACTGTAATAAATTTAAGGAAAAACAAATAGGAATATCCACTTTTGATAATTTTGTATCAAAGTGCTCAGAAAATAATTAATAGCAAATTAAGGTCATCAGTAGGGTCTGAATAACAAGTGGCTTCCCTAGTTGGTTCTCTGAAGGCTATTGCTGATGAAAAGACGCTGGCACTATTTAATGCTATTGCTGCTCAAGGCGGAAATACGGATACATTAAGAAAAAAGGCCTCATTTAGCCGCAAGCAATATTATATGAGAATTTCCACCTTAAATAAGGCAGGCTTGATAAGACGAAGTAATGGGATTTACTCTCTTACTAGCCTTGGTAAAATAGTCTGTAGTGCCAAGAATCTAATCGGAGAAGCTGTTGACAATTATTGGAAGCTCAAGGCAATAGATTCAATAGAATCCTCGGAGCACAAAAATAATGCATTTTCCATACAAGAGCGTAAACAGATAATGGATAGCCTAATTGAGAAAGATTCTGAAATAAAAGATATACTTCTTAAATCATAAATACTTACGATGTATATGTGTAGTATATATATTCATTTATATATCCTATTATTTTTTCTGTTTTTTATTCCTAGTGTATTAATACCTCTTTTAGATGACTTCTGTCTTTCAGTTGTTCTTTCTGTTTTCCAGTATCAGAGTTAAGTATAGCTTTGATTTCCTCATTGTCTATTATATTATCTATAATCCTCGTACACTCTTGCACAGGCAATTCGCTAATTGCTGAGGTCAAAATTGAGTCAATTGCCTTGAGCTTCCAATAATATTTGATTGCAGTTTCGATTTTCAGATACGAATTAAACATTATTTTGCCAAGTGAAGTCAGGCTATATCTACCACTGATTCTTCTCACTAGATCAGCATCCATTAATTCCATCATAGTTGAATAATATTGTCTACGTGATAATCTCAGTTTTGATATGTAGAGATTGCTACAGTCATTTTCTGAAAATGCGACAGCTTTAAATAGCGATAACGCTTTTTCGTCAGAAATTGCAGATATTACGGAGGCAGTTGAGACCATGGAATTTACTCAGGAATATGTAAAAAGCATCATGTCATAAATACCTTATATGGTATTTTTGTTGTAAATGTTCTTAGTACAGGAAATCATAGATACCAGTAAGATTTTATAAGAATTTGGCATGAAATGCCAGAAAAATGGAACAAGGTTTTTTTCCTAATGTTCTTATGTAAAATTAATTCTAGAAAAATATGTAGAAAGAATAGTGTTTTTCTTTATTAATGATGTTTTGTTCGCTATCAATTATTGATATAACTAAATTTTCTTATAGATAGAAGAACAAAAATATCGGAGAGTTATGATATAATTGTAGTAAATTTATATTGATATCTTGACAGTCCATGAGCTTGATAGTTAGTCAACAGTTTGATCGCTGCTCGGTTGTAGTTTTGTTGCCGCTATCGTGTGGTTTACAAAAATTACTAGTAAAATACTTTAAAGTAAATGGAGTAGTGCTACAAAGAAATTTTGTCGCTACACGATTAACCGCATCAATTATTAATATTGATAAATATATTACGCACATACATCTATAATAATAAATAGCATGTTAGCGGTGGTCAAAGGTCTCCTTGAAGGAGAAAGACGCTCTCTGGCAAGAGCGATTTCCATAGTTGACAACTGTGAACCTGACTCACAAACGATTATACGCGAAATATTTAACAAAACTGGCAATGTTAAAACTGTGGGATTCACAGGCCCTGCAGGTTCTGGTAAAAGCTCTCTAATAGGAAAGCTAGTTCCCATTTTGCAGGCACTAGGATACAAAGTCGCGGTTGTTGCAGTAGATCCCACTAGCCCAATAACAGGCGGGGCAATATTGGGAGACCGAGTTAGAATGCAAGATGCTATGGATGATGGCAAAGTGTTTATGAGAAGCATAGCATCTAAAGGCGCGGCAGGAGGAGTATCAAAATCCCTCAGGAACGTAATTAGAATACTAGATGCAGCAGGCTATGATCTTGTACTAGTCGAGAGTGTAGGAGCTGGACAAATTGAAGTAGAAATCTCAAATATCGTCAATATAACTGCTGTAGTATTTACTCCACATACAGGTGATAACATTCAAGCTATTAAAGCAGGGTTAACTGAAATTGGAGATTTGTATGTTGTTAACAAGGAAGATCTAGATGGTGCAGGAGGTCTTTTTAATTCGATTTTGGATTTGATAGGAAATAGTGCAAGGAAACCACTTGTCGTTAAAGCCTCTGCAAAGAGAGGCAAGGGAATTAAGGATTTAGCAATGACTATTGATAACCTACTCAAGGAAAAAAGTAGTAATTATAAACAGAAAGAAAGAAAAATGCTTGAATCTGAACTAAATGCTATGGTACTAGATATAGTAGAACAAAGAGTTTCAGCCTTACTTAACAGTCACAACAAATATTTGCTTTTTATTGATAAATTGGCGGAAAAAAAGATGGACCCTTATCAGGCTGCAGAAGAATTAGCCGCAGCAGTATTGAATACAAGGTGATCAAAAAGGGATATGACACAATCACAACCAACACCAAAACCACCACAATCATCATCGACAACAACTGATGCAATAAAAACAGATTCTAATATACCTGTTAAAAGGGCTTACAAAAAAGGCGACCTACTGAAATTCAATAACAATAATAAGTATCAGGATGAGGAACCAGGAAAGTTCCCATATACACGAGGCTTGTATCCAAACATGTACCGTGAACGTTTATGGACGATGCGGCAATATAGCGGATTTGGAAGTGCTGAGGAGACTAACAAACGATTCAAGTTTTTACTTGAGCATGGACAAACAGGATTATCTTTAGCCTTTGATTTGCCTACGCAGACAGGACGTGACTCGGATGATTTTCAATCTGAAGGTGAAGTTGGAAGGACTGGAGTAGCAATCAGTTCTATTAAGGATATGATGACTTGCTTTGAGAATATCCCATTAAACAAAGTCAGCACCTCTATGACAATTAATTCAACGGCTTCAACATTGCTTTCATTATACATTACTGTTGCGGAATCCCAAGGTGTTTCTCCAGCAGATCTCAGAGGTACAACACAAAATGACATACTAAAAGAATACATTGCTAGGAATACTTACATTTATCCTCCTAAGCCATCAATAAGACTCATTGGTGATATGATCCAATACTGCTCCCAAAAAGTTCCCCAATGGTACCCAATCAGTATTTCAGGGTACCATATGCGAGAAGCTGGCTGCAACGCAATACAGGAATTAGCATTTACATTTGCTAACGCAATAGAATATATTCAAACCTGCGTTAATCGAGGACTAAAGGTAGATGACTTTGCTCCTAGACTGTCGTTTTTCTTTTGCTGT
>JBKPMK010000233.1:0-4013 GCA_046732115.1 Thermoproteota archaeon | reverse complement strand
ATCATGTATATTGCAAATTAGATAGGGTAAGATTGCGACTTATAGGGGTAAATTTCCATGGTTACGAATCCTCGTCTTACCAAAATAGATTTACACTTCCTCCACCTGAAAATTACATTGAGGATTCTTTCAGGACATTTGCTGAGAGTGGAATTACATGTGTTAGAGTTACAATTTATTGGGAATCTTGGGAATTGAATAGAGATCAGTGTCTTGATGACTTGAAGGTTATAGCAGATTCAGCAGATAAACATGGAATTACCTGTATTTATGATAACCATCAATGGGAATGTTCTTCATGGATTGGATCCGGAATCGGGATACCTAATTCTGTAATGTCTAGATATTACGAAAAGATGCCGGCGGAGCATGCTGCAAACTATAACACCAAAAAAGATTTTTGGAATAGGTGGTGGAATCGTAAAGTAGAAACAGCAGATGGTAAGGATGGTTGGGATGCGCAGCTGTCATATTTTGCTGACATCATAAAACTGCTCAATAATCGTAAATCTACATTTGGTTTTGAGATATTAAATGAGCCAGAAGTTTTTTCACTATCGCACTACAACAAGATCAGACAATATCATGATTATATGATCAAGGAACTGAGAAGAATAACTGATAAACCGTTAATATTCTGTTGGGCTTTACCACATGGGTCATTTGATAACCCTATGCTACAGGCAAGTATATTCCCATCTTATCATAAAAATAATTATGTGATCTACGACGGCCATTCTTATCCTCTTTCCCTTACAAAGATGATATATTTTAGACTAATAAGACATTTAATGGGAAATGTTCCTCTGTATATAGGAGAGTTTAATTCAGGATTTACAAATGGAGCAGTATTGGCTCAAGACCAACTTTCTGAGTACATAAAAATATGTAAAAGGTTTGAAGTTTATGGATGCGCGCTTTGGAGATGGTCTTATATACATGACCAAAATATTCCTGCTTTTAACCTAACTCATATTGTGGATGGTAAAATACAACCAGGAATATATTTTAAATATTTTCTTAAAGCTTTAAGAGAAACAAATAGTGTACCCCGTTGACTTGATCTAGACCAGAAAACAAAGTTTGTTGCCCAGACTCTAAGTTAGCATTTTCAGCAATCTCAATCATTAATTGTGTACCTTGTATTACATCCTGTCATATTCATCATTCAATTCACCAAGCGCATAATTCAATATCTTTAGCTTTTTGAGAATATTAGGCTGTTCTGATATGGGAATCGGATTTAACAAAATATCTCGAACCATTAAGTCTATTTCAGGTATCCTGTTTAAAAATGCTCTACACTCATCACGTTGGTTATCTACAGGCATATGTACTCTAGTAAACCATGATTACTTGTATATCATTGACTTGCAAAGAATTTAGGTCGATACAAAAAGCTGTTACGGTCAAATGCATCTACTGGTTATTTGTGCTGCCAAATTGTCTAATACTCCGTTTATTATACCGTCAGTTGCAGATGGGAATTTTTGCTTGATGATTTTGAAATTCAGAGAAGCCGTCTATATCTTATATCATGCAACAGCTAATTGTTTTTTTTCTCTCTCATGCAGGTAGGAAGGTTCCATTTCCATAGCTATTGTTATCAGTTACAGTTCTATTATTAAAAGCGGTAAAGGAATTTGATAATACAGTTGTGTTGATGTGTTATCTTCTGTCTTGCTGCCAGTTGCTAAAAAGTTCCGAAAATGCATGTAGCTTCCAATTTCAGATTGAAGTGATTTTACATACAAATTCTTTGCTTGTAAATATTTTGCAGTGGTGGGCCGCAAAGCTTGCGCTCTATCAACCATTTTTTGAAACTTTGGCAAATAGTCATCAGTAATAGCAACTGTTAGAACAAATAATATTATAAAGAGACTGCGAGTGTTAGTATACCTGCACAGGGCTATGATCCTTACGTGTAGTTGATGGTTTATCGCTGAATGTGACTTGGCTAGTGCAGATCTTCGATCACCTAACTTTATTGCATATCCACTCGATTTACTCTGTATATATCGTAGTATCTCCATTGGATTATGGGATCTGCCTGTATTGCAGGCGGTAGACTTGAAGCTGTTATTTGACCAGTAGTGAAGACTAGAATTTGTTCTTTGACTATTTTTGACAGAGCAAATAAATTACAAAAACTCTCATTCGGAGCTAGCACCGCTATAAGCTCACCGGGTTTAAGGTTGAGATTATTTGGTCTATCACTAGGGAGTTGTACTATTGCAATACATGCTTTGTCAACAGAAGAAGAAGCATAGTTTATAACACGATTTACCATGCCTGTAACATAAATCGGATTTTGTTGCGGTTTTGGTGTTGCGCCTGATGATCCCTGCCCTTCTACATATTGATATTGATATATGCTACTTATTCCAATCAATGATGCTGCTACTACTAAGAGCGCCATCATAGATACCGAAGATTTTTTTACCATAGTGTTATAGGAAGAACAGTATCTCTTATCTCTCTTCTACATCTGTTTATCATCCAAACACTAATTTTAAAGCTAGATAGGTACGTACTGCAGACACAGTAAGAATAAAGCTAAGCAATGTGCCAATTACATGTATAGAAACAAAATATAATTGGTTTAGATATACTTGAACTACATAAGTACGTACTGCCAGTAAATACCGAATGCGTACAGCAGCCTCATTAGTCGCTATTGGTTGGTTTTTCTCTATGTGTAGCTGGTCTTTCAGAGTATTCAAATTTAGCTTTATATGGCCGTCCTTATGCAGTCTTAAATATCTCATCAATGAAGAAGAATTGTCGTTAAAAAACCTCGTTTGTGGTATTCATTTCTCCTGTTTCCTCTTCCTGCTCTTCTTCTAGCTGATCTTTATGTTCTCATTGGATTTACTAGATACAAACCTGATAGCATCATCTACCACAGTAGCATTAGTAAGTAGATCTAGCTTCATAGAATAGCATTCCTTTGCCAATGACAAGGCCTGTATCTTTTCGCGCTTGTCCTGCGTCTGCTGCGATGTATTCCATGCTTCTTTTGTTATCGCAGTCAATCCAACTAGACATTTCTCATATTCTTCTGGTAATCGCTCGTCAATGTATCTTTTGATGTTATCCTTGGACTGGTTTCTAAGGTAAGATATGTCTCTATTTACTGTGGCTAATCCAACTTGCAATGTTTGTGATATCTCCCTTTGGCTGTATCCTTTGCTGCACAGCTCTTGCACTTTATATCTTCTCCATTGTACTTGTTGATCTTGATTTTGCTGCTGTTCCATATCTGAGCTCAAATGTTCCATTTCCTGTGCAAGATCTTAATGAGGTGTTCCATTTTCATACTTGATACTATAATTGGAATACCTAGCTTTATCAAGTTGCTTGGTCAAAATTAAGTACAGGACAGTAAAACGTTTGAAAGAAATTTTCCACTATATACAAAAGGAAGTGGAAATAGGAGATGAAAAGAAGAAGCTACTACCATCCTAAAACTTTTGCAGATTTTGCTGCAGCATTGTCTAACGCTTGCTTTGGTTCTTTAATACCAAATTGGACATCGTCTATTGCATGTTGTATATGATCAGCTATTTGCGGATATTCGGCTATGCTTGGTCTGCTACGCCATATTGGGATCATAGAGATAAATTCATCGTAGTATGGGAAAGTCTGATTCAGATAAGCTAATTGTGGTCCTGAGCCTAAATTTTTCTGTGTTGGAAGAAATACAAATAGTTTCAGCCAAGGTGCAATTATTTCTGGCTCTTGAATTATACTAATCAATTCCCATGCTAAATCTTTATTTTGAGATGACTTTGGAATGCCCAATTCCCATCCTCCCATCATAGTTGAACTCTGGCTAACTCCCTTAGGGACAGGAAATGCTGGTATGAAACCTACCTTCTCACCAAAAGCTTGCCGCTGCTCAGTTGTAAATTGACCTGGTATCCATGTACCCATTAACATTACAGCAGCCTTTCTATCAAAAAATGCTTGTTCTACATTACCTCCTCTGGGTTTTATTCCTGCGTTAACCT
>JBKPMK010000232.1:0-15981 GCA_046732115.1 Thermoproteota archaeon | reverse complement strand
GAATACTGAGAGTCCTATTGCAATAGGAGCCATAATAATAGCAGAAATACTAACTCCTAAGAGTGTTTTTCTTATATGGAATATTTGTTCAATAAAGGTCTCGATTATACTCAATATATTGAATCGATTAGAAGTGGAAGTCGAAAGAGAAGAATGAGACGTATTTGATTCTTGTTCTTTACTGAAGTCATTATTATTATGATTATCACTGTGATCTAACATACTATTATGGTACACCCTTGTATTATTTCCTGTCATTCTGTCTTATATATGAAATGATTAACACAGTTAATGCATGTTTATTAACCAAGTCATAAACATCATGTCGAACATCGACCGGATACGTTTTTTAGTATCATATTAAAGCGTTACACATTATGGAATGAAGTTAGGCACTAATATAAGAGTTAGTGTGTGCAGGAATTTATAAGTCAAATTAAAGTTGATAAAACACCGTCGGTATTATAGTTGTTTATCTAGTATTGCTTACATTGACAGTCAAATTAATCATTACCAAATATGTATATATAGCAAATAATAATACTATATCACCATCAAAATGTAATATGTTAGTCAAGGTTAATCGAATCAATGCTATAAACAACATGGTTAATGTTACTCAGGTTGACATTGATGACTATGGTTCGCTGATTCCCATAAAGGAATTAGAACTATATCTTCCACCACATGGCGATGACGACTCAATTATTCAAATGTTGAAGATCTCATCTTATGCTGCTATATTTACAGAAGGTAATGTTGATGATAACAACAGTACTATAACATTAGCTAGTGGAATGACTCTTGATGAACTCAATAATGAGAAAAGTAAGACGATAGATAGAGTTGCAAATAAGAAGAGAAAATAAAATTCTTGCAAAAGGGGTCTATGGATTGTACAATTGTGTTCTAGATCTCTATTGCCTGTTTTGTACATAGAGATAACTAAGTTTTTTGTCCAAGAAATATGGAAACCGGCAATAAAATAAAAAATGAAAAATAAAAATAGAAAAGGTAGCCAAATTAATAATTTTATACGCAGCTACGCTCACTGAATACACTGCTGAAGTAGTTCATTGAGGAAATATGCGTACTCAATGCACATAGATATATTGATGTGCTCATCAAGCAGTCGATCTATTTTTGGCCTTAAGCAAAACAGATAGATGCATGTATAGAATAGTAGTCATCGAGTGGCTTTCAATAGGAGCGTTATATTCAACCATTCCACTAAGATGAGTTACCATCACCAAAGTCCTTACATATTCTGTAGAGATTTTGTGCGATTATTATCGGTGTTGGTTTTAGTTGGTAGATCCTCTCATTAGGATTAACAGATAAGTAGAAAGTAATTCACCTTTCCGAGTATAATATAGTGAGACACTAGAGTGAGTGGCAGTAGTATCCATTAATACGTTTATTAGTGCATCGCCGCGCGATCGTACGCATAAATCAATCTAACAGTATAACATTGCTTGCATAGAATACCTTCTATCGTCGTAATAGTCCTGTGATAAAATTATTCTTTTCTTCAGATTTTGCCTTAGTGATTTCATATGAATTGTCTGGTTGCTTCGTGACGTAAATATTGTCATTTCGGCATAGATAGTATTTTACAGGAGGATCATGACTAATAGAGCCATTTAGCCACACCATGACTGTACCACATACAGGACAATTCATCGTCATTAAAAGAAAAAGTACATTAGACCATTATATACTTTATCTGTATTTAATTAAAAAAGTTCCATTTTATAGATACTCAAATTTCTTTCATCCTATTGCATTTTCTCATCCATTGAAGCAAATCAAGTTCTTGACCTTTTATGGTCAGTCTGTCTTCTACTTGTGTAGGAGTTTCGTTATAGGAGTTCCTCTCTAATATCCCACTTCTTTGCAGTTCTTTTAAGTCTTGCAGCCAAAGGTCTTGCTGCTAAATCCTTTCAGGGGATGTCTGAACTTGATATATCTAACTGGATTTGTAGTACAACATAGAGGAATTAGGACTTCTAGTGTTCCTTTATTTGTTGTTTATTTCCTGAGTTTGGCTGTCTCTTTCAAAGTATATCTGCATCGTAACCAGTGAAATCACACGATAATTATCTTCCATGCCTAATACCAATATTATTATGAGTTTCATCATACAACTTAAACAAGTACAAACAATGTGTCTTGTCATTATTGTTCAGATGTATTATGATATAACGTCAATATGTACTACAAGATTACAATGTCCCATGTCCATGTCTTATCATTATCTCTCTTACTTCTGCATCGCTAACTTGCTCAAATTGCTTATAGAATTGTCCAACAGAATAAAAAGGCTCTGGTCTATAGAGAATTATGACTTTATCTGCTATTTGATTTAGCTTACTTACAACATCATCATTTGAAGAAGAAGGTTGTAGTGATGGCGAAGATGGAGGAGCTACAGGTACTGCTATAATTAACATCTTACAACAATTCTGCTTTGTCTTTAACCATCGTGCAGCTGATAGCATAGTTGCCCCAGTTGCAATACCATCGTCAACTATTACGACTATTTTTCCTTCAAATCTGTCGTAGTCATTATAATAGCTTCTATTTTCTTCTCTTTCTCCTCTAAAACTTAGTAATCTACGTTCTATTTCTTTTTTCTGGATGTTTGCCTGCTCAGTGATATAAGATGGAGGAACATTCAACATTCCTACAATATCTTTATTTAAAAAATAGCTGCCATCAGGCATAACTGCACCTATTGCGAGTTCGGAATTGGAAGGTGCGCCTATTTTTTTTGAGACTATGACGTCTAATTTAGCCCCAAGCATAGATGACAATACATCACCTATAACAACTCCGCCTCGTGGTATAGCTAGAATGATGACATCATAATCATTTGACTTTTGTTGTTGTTTTCGTTGTTCTAGTTCTCGCCTCGTTTTTACCACATTTTTATCTAACGATTCTTCTACTCTTTTTGCAAGTTGTTCCGCTGCATCTATTCTATCTTCAAATAGTATCATTATGGTCGTGTTACTGTTTATAGAGTGGAGCAGTAGCAGTTTAAAAGGTTTCATGGTTAAAAAATTGTTTCCTGATGGTCGCTTAGTTATTCCAGGAGAGGGTTCAGAATAGTGCACAATGAAGCTAATCATGAAGAAACAATAAGCAAAACTAGCATTATCATTGGACCAGAATATAACAGGTCTGAAACTAAACAACCTCATAGAGGGTACTACCAAATGAATCCGAATCACTACAAAAATGATCAGACCCCTATCCAATTTCTAATGTTATCAATAGGCACCCGAAGCATTCTGGAAGTACATAGTTCATCAGCTAGAAGCTGAATTTTCTGCTCCACGAGATTATAGAGATTCTACCAGAACCAAAACCAGAGGATTACTATCCAGACGAAATGAAGGAATTTATTGAATGCCTTGCAAAAATTCACGAACAAGCTTATACTCCAAAGTGGAAAGAGATTAAGGAATTACAACTCAAACAAGTAAACAGATTACTCCAAGTTGATTATAAGAAAAATGAAATAGGATAATGTAACTACAGATTGGCCCTTTTATGATGACGAATAGATGGCAAATGTTGAATTATTAATGTGATAATGTCTTGACTTTGACTCTGATTTTGAGCTTGTGACTGATGTGGTAAAGGAAAGCTTTAGTTAATCATTTATCGCATTATCATAGAAGGGCCAATCGGTTGTCACATTATTAAGAATTAAATCCTGTATTTTTCCTTGGACTCATTCTAAAGCTTGTATTCTTATCATAAACATATCGCTATTAAGAAGATTATCCTTAACTTGAAGCGAATCATATTTGATATTAGGAGTTCTAGCAGTGTTGAAATTCAAATTCAAATTCATTTGAGGTTGTCGAAGTACTGCGAATATAATACGACACTAAAGTATGCTTTGTCAACACATACTTTACACATCCAATGAATCAAATATTATTTGCTGATAATCATAAACTGGTTTATCATTTCCATCCTTTTGAGGTACGCCAATTATGTGGTTAAAGCAGCAATCTCAATTTGTTTTGATGTCCTCAAATTTGTGTTCGTTTACATTCCAAATCCAAACTGGTTTATTATGCAACTTTTCATATAACATAGATTGGTGGTGCGTTGTTTCTAAGTTAATTCTCTTCTCAAGGTCTTTGAATGTCACTATCAAATTTAATTCGTGAACGGCTAGCTTAACCTTTTTTCTAATTAATTTAAAAGCCTTTTTGCCTAGTACAGAAGAATATCTATGGCTTGAATAAAATGAATTTTTTCCTCCTACTGCAAGTTTGATCTTTTATGAATATTTGCCAAATTTAAACTCATGACTATTCTTTACTGAATTTATAAATACTTGTAACTTCTTCAATGTCTCTGAATGAAGATGATGTTCTATACCCTCTGCATCAATGTTTGCAATATTTTCATCAACGCCTATCATTTTCAGAAATTCTACCAATAAACTGTGCTTCTCATGAATATTTTCTGCCATGGCAATGCCCTCTTGTGTAAGACTGATTCCTCTATACCGTTCATAACGTAGATATCTGCTTTCGTTTAGCCGCTGCAGCATCTTTGTTACACTTGGAGAACTTACATTGAGAGATTCAGAAATGTCTACAGCTGTAGCGTAACCTTTCTGCTGTATGAGCTCATAAATAACTTCTAAATAGTCTTCCATCCTATCTGTATGTTGGTGGTGTACCTCTTGTACTCCATCTTTTTTGGTATGAACATTACGAATGGACTTGAGACGTTTTTCGCTGATGTTTGAATCGGCTTTTGATATCCCTAACAATATCCCTTGCCTTATACATTTAGCTTGCTCTATTTAGGTTTTGCTAATCTTCTTAGCCAAGGCTAACTTTTATAAGTATGACTAGATAAATTTATACTGCTCAATGTTTGGCCCAAAACGGCTCTTAACAAGGAAAGATTCTGTGGTTAAGCTTATTCTATACACAGGACCAGCGCTTCTAGTAAGCATGGCATATATGGATCCTGGTAATTATGGTACTGATATTCAGGCGGGAGCATCCCTTAATTATGGGCTTCTTTGGGTTGTTTGGCTCTCAAGTGGCATGGCCATGTTACTTCAGTATCTATCTGGAAAAATTGGGATCGCAACGGGATTATCACTACCAGAGCTAATCAGACAAAAACTCAGAAAGAAAATATATATTATCCCTTATTGGTTAGCTGCTGAGGCAGCCGCCGCCGCTACAGACTTAGCTGAATATTTAGGCACAGTTATAGCTCTTAATTTGCTGTTTGGAATACCAATGATCTATGCGGCTATATTTGGAGCACTGGATGTACTTATAATTTTGACACTGGCCACACAAGGCAGATTTTACATTATTGAAAGACTGTTCGCACTTTTTGTATCAGTAATAAGTTTTGGGTATCTATATGAAATATTCATCGTAAAGCCAGACCCGTCTGCCATCTTGTACCATTCTGTTGTTCCTTCACTTGCTGGTAATAATGCTATACTCCTCGCTGTGGGCGTCATAGGAGCAACTGTAATGCCGCATGCACTTTTTGTCCATTCTTGGCTAACCAAAAACAAGGCACAAAATAAGTCTCTGGAAGAAAGAAGGAGAATGCGCAAATTTCACCTAATTGAAAATATTGTCTTGTTAACAGTTGCAGGTATGGTTAATGCAGCAATAATGATCACTGCTGCAGCTGCATTTAACCCAACCAATCCAAACGTGGCTTCAATATCCGAGGCTTACAAAACTCTTGTTCCCCTGTTTGGTGCAACGGCTGGAGTAGTGTTCTTAGTTACTCTTCTCTCATCAGGTATTGCATCGTCGGTCGTTGGAACGCTTGCAGGCCAAGCCATAATGGAAGGATTGTTGGGAAAGAAAGTAAATGTCTGGTTTAGGAGATTTATAACTCGTTTTGTCAACGTTGTCCCTACCACAATAGCAATACTTTTGGGCCTTGATCCTCTTAACATTTTGGTATACAGCCAAGTCATATTAAGTCTTATGATACCCCTTCCAATGATTCCGCTTGTTATTCTTGCTAGGAACAAAACATTAATGGGCGAATTTGTTAACAGAAATATTACCACGCTACTCTCGATAGTCTTTGTGGGAATAATACTCATGTTCAACTCTTATTTGTTACTTAACCTAAAATAAATATGCCTTGTACTACTAATTGAACACGATTGACTAATTTCAACTGAAAGTTTTAGCGCATCTCTTCTTTATTTGGCTCCCATAATGAGCATATTCCATATGGTGCTATTTCACCAGAGGTTTTGTCATATACATCTGGACCTTCGTCTGTTACGATAGCACAATGATTTGGTTTCATAAAGTATATGCAATTATAACAGAAATATCCAGTATGATGGTCTGAGTCTTTGAATTCCTCCATTTCCATATATCTAGCAGTAACTTTTGACAGCTTCTTTAGTTTTGTTGCTTCTTGCGGTATATTTTGGCTAGATGAAATTTTTGACATACTTATTCGATCACATAGTATGTTATAGAGATTGTTATTTTAAATCCATATGTGGTGAGTTCAAAATACTTGGTTTGTTGTTATTTCTCCAGCTTCCTCTTCCTGCTCTTCTTCTAGCTGATCTTTGTCTTCATCATAATCTGGTTCGTTTGATTCTTTATTGTTATTACTAGAAGATGATGTTGGGCTCTCTTTAGACTTGTTAGATGATACAAACCTTATAGCATCATCTACCACAGCAGCATTGGTAAGTAGATCAAGCTTCATTGAATAGCACTCTTTAGCCAATGACAATGCCTGTAGCTTTTCTCTGTACCTTTTTTTATTTTGTATAATGGTGATTCATAAGTTATAAATGAAGTCATTATTATTATTACTGCTATGTAATCTCAGCAGCTTCTTTTGTATTATGGTTCTTCTTCCTCTTGTAAGATCGCAATTCTTCTGCTATTCTAGCGGTCAACCTTACCGTCTCATCTTCGAAATGTGAGTTACTGTTCTCGTGTCTGTTCTTCATTATCATATTCTTCTGACGGTTGTTCTAATGCTTCAGCATCAGAGAAATATATTATTACGTGTCTATGACCATGTCTTATAGTCTGTGCTTCTTCTCTGAACATCTCTAATTTCCGTATCAGTAAATCCTTCTGATTGTGCTTGTGAGATAATTTGTTTTACAGCATAAAAGTTAGAATAATCAAAAATTTCGGTTAGTATTAGATTATACTCGTCAAGCAAATTCTGTAGTTTCTGACTTTTGACTTTATTATGGTAACTCATTATCCATCTATCGATTTAGTGAGTTCGTAAATACCAAGAGATCAAAGCAGCCGCAATCAGCAGTATTCCAATTAAAGCAACAACTAGACGGATTTTATTTATGGTTGCCATTCCCACCGTTATTATTATCATATTTAATATAATAGTAACCAGGCTCACAATGTATTAGTGCACTTGGTTCCCAACATGCATCGAAGGGAAAACTATGATATTTCCTTGAACCCATCCACTACTAGGCATATAGCACTAGCAGGGAAATGACTCATTCATTCAGTTAAAGGAGTTTACCTTTTTTGTGATGTAAATGCCAAGTAAATGCTATTGAGAGTAAGATGGCAGCATAGTATTGAATTATAATAAGAAAACAAAAGAAAATTAAGGATAAAACATGAAGTATTAAGAGGTAAGTAAAAATATTGTTAAAGTCGGAATCTGATTCTGATTCGGAAAAGAAGTATGAAGCAGAAGAGGATGATATAGAAAAAGATGATCTGGTTGATGATGAAGAAATAGTGGTCAATGGTGAAGAGGAAATTGAGTCTTTAGCAGAGGAAGAAGATTGATACAGACATTCTGATTTTTATCCTATTTTCTATCTTCATTCCTATCTTTAAAAGAAAAGAAAAAAATTTAGCATTAACTGAAAAAGAATGAATCAAAAATTATAATTTCGTGAGATGAGAGATTTAATATACGATCTATACGATACAACCACAAGATGGACTTCCTGCAGGGGTTGTTTCCATATCCTTTTTGGGGATATGACAACATATCTGTCTCTGTTTTTCCCCTGCAGGTTTTATGACGAATGATCTAAATCATAGACAAAATGATGATATGATAATCTGTTTTGTTTAATCGGAAGAACATTGAGTCTATGATACCTTAGGATCAGTCATATCATACCAGCAAGATATGCAGCAGTCACCACAATCATTGTAAATCTGAACTTCATTCTTTTTGCATTTATCACATAACGTTATCGTAGTCGTATTTGTCTTAATATTACTCATAATAATAAATAGAACCCACTGCAGTAGATCAGAATACTCATAAAAAGCTTGAGCTAAAACAAAGTTGCTTCAATTACGATATTATTATGTACAACTACCAAACTAACATTATATCCATGTATATTGTTTTTACTGGTTATTGATACTAACAAATGCATATCAACTATAAATTTTTAAGTTCATTTTGTCTATATTTTATGGTGTATTTAAGAAATAGGCAAAAGAAAAGTACTAAATGAATCAGCATTAAAAGAATTGGTAATGCCACAAAAGGGTGAGCTATTAGGCCGTGTAATCAAATTAGTAGGTGGAGACAACATAATCGTAAAATGTACAGATGGAAAGGTACGAACTTGTCGTATTCGTGGAAAGATTAAGCGAAAAATGTGGATAAGAGATCATGATCTAGTATTGGTTGCTCCATGGGACTTTCAATCAGATAAGGCTGACATTCTATGGAGATATATTGCAGCGCATGCAGACAAATTAGAACAAGACGGTTACCTTACTAATCTAGGACATATGGTGGTAGCAAGGTGATTGCTAGTAGTTGAAAACTCCTATTTGTACTTTTGATGCTAAGACTGCTATACTATGTGCAAAATGCGAAACTAAATTACGATCAGGACAGCTTACAGACGCAGATATTGAAGGAGCAATAAAAATTACAAAATTAGCAGAAAGGAATCAAGATGTCAGTAAATTCTCTATGAGTTCTGCAACTAAAGTAGATGATGCTTTCATTATTGCTCTATCTGGAGCTGATATCGGTACTATACGGTCGAATCCAACTCTCTTAAAGAAATTTGAAGATGAATTCCAAAGTAAAGTTTGGTTTGTGGAAGCAGATGCATCCTACAAAAGATTTATTGAAAATCTCTTTTTCCCAATAAAGGTAATTGCGGTCAATACAATCTGGCTTCCAGACGGAAACAAATTAACCAAAGTTATAATATCAGCTTCAGATAAAATTGAAGCACAACAACAACATCCTAATATTGAAAAAGTAGAACAAATTGCAAAGAAAATCAAGAATATTGAATTGCTAGTAGAATTCGAAAATCCAAACTAATGTGGAGTAGTTGCTGCAGTAACAACAGTTACGATACTGATAAAGTATTGGATTAGGTACAATTCAGAACAGATTTATCCATTATGAGGTAGAACGTGAACTAAATGTGATTCAATTTTGACACCCGAAATAGATAAAACATTCCGAAGGTGAATTCTTATAAAGCTGGATTAACTGATGCTATACCTATTGTAATACCTGATGCTATACCTATTGTAATACCTGATGCTATACTGAATACACCTATTAAGCCCTCATAAAAGGTAATAGTTCATTAAGAATTAGCACCTTCGTTTTTCGTTACGCGTCTATCCATCATATGCGTCTATCCATCACTCACCTGCTTCATTGACTCGATCCAATTATTGCAGCATCCGACTGGCATAATTCTCCATTAGGATAATGCGTAGAGGATAGGCATATACCTCTCAGTTCTATGGTTTTGCAAAAATGATTTATTATGGATGGAAGATTATGGATAATAAATGTCAGTAGATGAGAAAGATACTGAACAAGAGGAAGGCAAAACCGGAGTTAAAGAAAATGAATTTGAACCATCATCACCAAAACGCATAATAAAATCAGATGAAGCGACTACCGAAGCAAATACGAACATTGATGAAGATCAAGAATTAAAAGCATTGCCAGAGAACGAGGTAAACCGAGAGAAGATAGTAGAAGTTGAAGACGCAGCTATAAAGTCACTGCCAAGAGCAACAATAACTACTCACATTGGTAAGAGGAAGAAGAAGCCGCCGCTACAAAAGCAACAGCAACAAAAAAAAGAAATACCTATACCAAATCTATCTAAGAGGCTAGATCAACAAAGTACAGAAATTAAAAAAATAAAGTCAGTATTGCAATCTCAATCAGAATTGATAAAACAATTAAAATCTCAATTTAAGCAGGTACATAAGCAGATTTTACAAATTCAAAAACTTGCAGCAAAGAAAAGGAAGATAAAGTAGTTTATCATTATTATCATAATTATTGGTTGATGTGGACTTAATCTTTTTATAGTTAGCTAATGAAGATAACTTCCTACACTCAACATATTTTATCGTAAATCGTCCCAACTTGCAGCAGGATTTATTATCTTTTTGACAAACGCTTCTTTTGATTTTCCTTGTTTTTGTAATTCTTGTTCTTCTTTCTTTAGTTTATCTACTAGTTGAAAGTGTCTGGCCCATGTCATTGGTTCAGGCATCCTATATCTATATTTTTTAACGATGTTACTGTTATCTTCTTTCTTATAATTTGTGAAAGTTACTTTTATGCATATACGTTGTACTCGTTATTCTCATTCTACTAATGATAATATACTTTCTGCAACCTTTTCTCTAGTTTCTCTCGTGTTAAATTCAACTGGATCTTTTTTACTTGGCCTATTGACCGATACCACACTTCAATTACTCAACATGTCAAATCTCATTTTTAAAGTGTGCTCAATTATTAGTCGGCGAAAGTTACTTGCAAATAAGCATAATATATCTTACGATGTACCTATCATAAAATGATATAATATACTGTAAACAATTATTCGTATATGTCGTATATTAGTGCTGAAGAAAGAGATAAAATACTCCAAGACATCAACAGAACATCTCACAGAGATCTAGATGATGAATTAAGGCGTAGACATGCAGAAATAAAAGATGAATTTACAAAAGAACAAAGTAAAATGCAGGAGGAGTTCAAGAAAGAAAAAACTCATATGAAAGAACTTCTTTATGAGCAATTCAATCAGGCGGTTAATCGGCTAAAGGAATGCGTTGAAAAAGGAGATTATGATGGTGAAGTAGCACACCATATGACTGCTGATTGGTTAAATAGTGAGCTAAAAAAACGAGGATACTAATTGCATATTTTTATAGTAAAGGTTTTGTGATTAAATTTTTTTGTATAATTCTCTGTTGGTCGTTGACATTATTTCTAGTAGCTATTGCCATTGTTGACATAACCATATCATACCATTGTCATTCCTGTCATCTACTTGCTTCATTTCTGGGTATCCTTCGACAAAACATTCTTCTGGATTATTGACTAGGTATCATCATGCTGCACTACAAACCTAACAGCACCATTACGATAACTGCATATCAGGTAGATCATGACATAGCCAAAGAGCTGGAAGATAATGAATTGATCGTAGATATAGTTCAAAAACCAATTGCCATTGATTCTTTGACTGCAAAGGTAGCACAGAGTATTTGAAGTGACTGTGAGAAATGTGGTAAATTAGTAATGATTTATGACAAAGGCTATATAACCTTTTGATCCATTATAATTGATATTAGAATTAGTAACAATATACATATTTTATGATTAATTATAATAGCACAACAAGAATAACACGATAACAAGTATCATCGGTACAGATTTCATATTGTGTGATATCTGCACTTGTTCGCTGTCATCAGTTGATTAATCAATTAATTAATTAATTGATTAGAACTAAACTAAACTAAACGGTATAGCTAGGTTTCCTGCGATAGAATGGTAAATCTAGTTTTAGGTTTTTCACTTTCCTCGAAAATTCTTAATTGTATATTGATCCTAATGTCAGGATTAATGCTCAGATTTTGCTCGTTTCTCGCTTGTAATCTATCATTATATATTTTCATATACTCATGAGCCTCTTTTTCTGTTTCGAAAATTGCCGCACCTCTAAAATGGTCATCATTGTCATACAATGAGACAGTAAAGTTGCCAGCTTTCTTTTGCGTGATATTTTCGCTTTTGTCTTAGCACATAATAACACAAAGGGTTGTTTACTACCGCTTTATAATAACAAGTCAGAGAAATAAAAAAACTTCTGTATTTTATTTAGTTGGTTATTTATTTATTCACTCGTTACCTTCGAATGATTTCCCCCTAATACATTCCAAACACCAAAACTGTGATTGTGAACCAACACCACCGCTAGTCGTAATAGTTTTATTTACTTGTACAAAAAATTCTGGTCTTTCTTTACCACAGCTGTCGCATTTCTCATTATACAACGCAGCCATGCTATTTTTTATCCAATCACTAATATAATAAAATAAACATTGAACTATTATAATAATAAAGTGAGTCGGTCAGGAAAAGTCTTTAAACGTACCAACTCTCACCCCAATTATAGTCACTTAGGTCGGCTCTGCTTATAAATGCTAAATGATAAAGTGATGGTTATGAATTGGCACATTTGAAGTCAAGACATGGACACTTTATATGGGAACATGGTCTTCTCTTGCCACCTAGTATAGGATTGAAATGAGCTTGTAGTGTGTGACCACAAGTACAAATATCAGGATTACTGCTAGACATTAAGTTAGATCCTTGATTATTAAGTCCTCCAAATTAATATATCATAATCATATTTTATGCCTTTATGCAATCTGTAATTTGCTTCTATTATGATAAATTATAGGGCAGCTTTTCGTCAAATGTATTTCCTGATGTTCCTTTAGCTTGATCTCTGAGATGCTTCATCCCTGCATACGATGAATTTATCAACCTGCACCTATATCTTACAAGACTTTGGTGCATTATTGCTATTATTATTGTTCCTAGTATCCAAAGATAGTTCTTCTTGTACTTTAATTGAAAGCTTGTACCATTTACCATCAGATTTGAAAGTATGAGCAGATGTCTTTTTGCTACCAAAAGAATGATATATACTCCCTCTCACTTGTTCACTTAACCTCTGCCTCAATTTATCAACCTGGTATTCTGCAATCATCAAATTGCCTACTATATTTTCTAGCTCTAAATCTCTTTGTATATTGTCGTAATACTCTTCTTCTTTCTCGTTTTCGTCAGGGATGTCTTGTTGTCACCCTTTATTATTATTGTTAATCCGCATTTTCGATATATACTCTATTTCCTATCTTGTAATGGATTTCATCAATATAATTTGCTAGATCCACAACAGGCGATGATAGGTTTGCACCACATACAGGTATTCCTGGTTCTTCTAGTTGCGATTGTTCTTCATCTTGCTCCTCTCTTCCCAAGAGAATGCTCCAACTCATATGTCTATATATAATAACAGTCATTATTAGGTTTTTAATAATAGTATATGAGTGCGTAGAAATTTTTATTATTTCCACTTTATAACAACCGTGCTTTATAGCAATTAATTGCTAGTAGCTTGCTCCAAAGTAAATAGTACGCTTATCCTAGAATTGTTGCTACATGTTTTACTAGATCTTCTATAGCCTTTGGTTTTCTAACAAAGTATTTTGCTTCCTCTAGATCCGGAAATGCTTCTTTGAACTCCTCACGATAATCTTCAAATGCAGTAATGAAGCATACTTCAATCCTATTATCAATATCTTTTATTTTTTTATATAATTCAAGTCCATTCATTTTAGGCATTCTAATATCCAATAATGCTAGACCACACACATTTGGTTTAAAATTGGATAGTGCTAAGAAAGGATCATTATATGCGTCAACTTCAAATCCATTCATTTGTAAAATCATATCGAAACTTGAAGTTATGTCTGGTTCATCATCTACGATCAGAATTTTCCTTGGATTGTTAGAGCTTTTATTACTGCTATTAGCAGCAGTAGCCGCCATTCCTAGAAAAAGGCATTTTATAGATATAGGTGCTTCGATTTAACATCATCATTATTGTATTGATTTTCTATCGTTTAACTTGATGCTTTAGAATACTTATTTTAGTAATTGCTATTTCTTTTGTTTGCTCTTCTTTTTATTCCACAATCCTATGTACACATAGCTAAAACTACGGAGATCCAAGATGTGTTTTTTCTCTGCTTTGGAGATAACAGCTAATTCTTCTAAAGCGATGTGCTTAGTAAATGTAGTCTATATTTGTATATTCGTTTGACCCATCTGTTTAGCATTATCCCAAGCTGAATAATATATTGGGCTAAGCTCTAAAATAGCCAATTGTCCTTTCTTCTGAGCAGCTAATAATGTCTGAGCACTGGGATGTTGTTGTAAATTCCCTAATTATTTGATTAGTATTTTTTCTGCAATGGGAATGTTAAAGTTTACGTCTTCATGTATCTCCACGCTTGCTTTTCCACGCACCCCTTTGTATGGAGGGTTTTGATCATCTATACAAAAGTAAATAATTTCGTTGTTTCTAACATTATATGTTTTCTTTGATTGTTTTCCAGTTTGAATATATAACTTGTCTGTCGAAGAATCGTAATAGTACCATGCTGGATGGATATTTGCATGACCTTTCTCATCTACTGTTCCAAGATGTATCATTAGCGCCCCGGCTGTTAAGATATCTTTTATCTCTTGATTAATGGTACGCCAAAATAAGGAATAGCATTTAAAATTTTCAATAGTAATCATACTCCAATACATTTTTGTATATTTGAGTTTCCTTTTATCCTCCTCCCTCCTTTTCTTGTTCTTGTTCTTGTTTTTGCTCTTGATCTTTTTGTTGTCCCGTAAATGGCTTCCAGAAAAGATTAAACCATTGTTGATTTGCTCTTTGCATTTCTTCTGAATGTTGTTTGTATAATTGATTCATCTTTGCATATTTTCAATAAGTTCTTTGTACATGTCATTTGCTCTTTCAATGAGCTTAAGAGATTCATTATATGACTTATTGACCTTTTGTATGCTTAAAACATAATCTCTGTACAGCTGATTTAGCCTTTCAAAATATGAATATCGCAATTAGATATTTTTGACTTCAATGTACACCACCAATTAACTGTGAATATTATGTTTTCTGTCAGGTGTCTATATTTCATATATGCTTTTAATCTATGGTCATAAGTGACGAATGTATCTCTACTTTTTATTGACTGTTTAAACTTTCGACAGTAAATCTCCGACCTGTTATTATCATTATTATGTGCGTATGTAATAGGCGGCGTCAATAGGCTTTCCAACTGGACAAAGCCGAAAGTACTATATCAAGATACTATGTAGTATCTAGAAATCAAGTTCAAAAGCCTAAGAGTATTTGCAACTTCAAACAGCAGGGAAAAACTGCCCAAACCACTGCAATCAAGAATTCAACCTTTATTATATATGAATACTCATACGAAGAGTTTGAACAAATTTCAATGAGGCTGCTGACTCAAAGATACAAATTGCCAGAAACAACAGCAATAAAGATTGCGTCAGGTGTATGGACTAATTTAAAGACTAAAGATATTCGAATGGTCTTGGCGATAAGTAGAATTGCCAAGAGAACTGATACTGATAAGGATATCGATTGGTTAATTGATACACATGCAAAGCATATTTTTGGACAAAGTGAATTTAACTAACAATATAATGCAAATTGTTGTAAAGACGTTTTCTGGTATGTTTTGCATCTACTCAAACAAATATTTGAATACATAGGCTTTTGGCGATAGGTGGAATTGGAATTGGAATACTTAGAATAGTCGTAAGTCATATCAACATAATTGTATAACATAGCCTATGTAATTAGAGACTTACAAATGGATTACTTTTCTTGACTCATCCTAAGCCTTTCTCTACCTTTTTTATTAGCCGGCCTTGTCCTTAACTTTCTTTTACAACACAAACAAAAGGTTCCTTGCCGGTATAGATAAATTTCACACATAGTACAATATTTAGTACCAGAGACGTAACTTGCTCTGCCTGCATCCATTTTTTTGCAGATATTTCTAC
>JBKPMK010000231.1:0-2233 GCA_046732115.1 Thermoproteota archaeon | reverse complement strand
GAGTATTTTATGCGATGATCTCGATCATATCACTTGAATTTGAGCAGTATGCGATTACAAAAACTTTGTCGGTAAAGGGAATATTTTGAGGGTAATAATTATCTTTCATTATCTTAAGAAAGATTATAAGCAGGATTCATTACAAATTGCTTGTGGATTTTCCAGATGTACTTGTATTTTCAGTTCTAGCTACGGTTTTAATGGCTAGTTTTACATCTCAGGCTTTGGCAAACCAATTGACAGGAATTCTGGTGCCAACACGCGATGACGCGAATCCTGTGTTTAGTGGCGTAAGATTCATCACTTTGAAGTATCAACCGGGAAGCCCAATGTCTAAAATGCTCAATGGAAAAAGCGAGCATATTACCTTTAAACTAAATGGAACAGAACCCGGTATGGCTAATGTAATATCCGCATTTAATCAGGCCATCGCTTTACAAAAGAAAAGCCCTGTAAGAATCCTAAATGCGAGCCTGTCTTACTCTGCGGACATTATTGGGCAACCGGATACTGCCCAGCTTTCTTATAAAGTGGATTTCAACCCTACGATTACTAAGTATGTTCTTGACGCTAATTCCCCCCAGGGAATAGTACTTGATTTGGATTGGCGTAGTGTATTGATTAACGGCCCTTTAGTAGTACATGCACCTCGATATGGTAATATAAGTATCAATTACCCAATTGGCGTGATCCAAGCAACCAATCCTGACCTTGCACGAAACTTTTTGAATTCGCAAGCAGGTCCGATCATGAGAGATCCTTTGCTTAATTTCCAGACTATTGGTACGCCTATGGATAGATGGCATTTCCTTTTTGACCCCACTGGCAGTGTAGCTGGAGCAGCAGGTTCAGGTTATGTGGAACAAGGAGGAGCTAAGGCTGTCTCCGTTTATTCTCTGGGCGAGAGTAGTTTTAGGGAAGGCACATTCACCGAACAAGTGAGAGATGCAACTGCAACAATCGATAATACTCCGGTTTCGGTTCATTCGTCAACCCCACCACCTAGTGCACAGATACAAATTGCTGGTTTCTCCAAAATACAAAAATCAGGAGATGGTAGCGAACTTGCATTTGTTTCGGCACAAGCTCCAGCTGGAACAGTGACGGCTACAGGAGGCTTTCCATTACAAGTATTGCTTGTCTTGGGCGGAATGATGGGTGCAGTGGCAGTTTTCGTCCTTGTCAAGGCACGGAAATGATTAGTTTATTATGTCCTATCATTAGATCAATTCAAAAATAAAGATCTGTGAGCAAAATAGGGTGCGAAACCGGTCTTACCTTGGTATATTTAACCAGCCATCGCTGTAGCTCATATAAAACGAGACTTGTTAACTCTAATATGAATAAAAACTACTCATTGTTTCTTACTTTTAGACAGGATTTTGCATAAGATCGACTTCTCGGATTACCCTCGGATCGTAAGTAGGAACCAGCGTCTACCAAAGTAAGAATTGTGCATTTGCCATGACGCTGTAATGATTCTCCGGACACCCTTGTTCTCCCTACCCCAAGAGGTTCATTTTTAGTATTCAAAAGAATTACAATTTCGTTCTCTCTAATCATATCACTAGCTTTGATGATTGACTGACCAAAAATATCTCTCCCATATAGAATTAGATTTTCACAAGTTTCATTGACGATCACATGTGGAAAATTTTTGCTTATCCTAGCTATAAGATCTGCTCCCTGCATAGTCGGTGTGAATTTTTTTTTAATTCACCAATCTTTAGGCCTGCGTAATATGGTTGCCTATGACAAATAATCCCTTCTAAGAAACTAGATACAATGAAAACTTCTTTTATTTTAGAGTATCCCAAGTCGTTCAAAACAAGTGCATTCTGTTGTGCAAATTCAAAAATGCCCCACTTATTAAATGCCCTTTTTAGAGCGGTCAACTCTTTTCTGTCCGGCTTTCTATACATTGAAGTCTCTAGTTATTGATTCTCACTTTTGCTATATAAAATCCAAGCGTATTATGGATATGTGGATATAGACGCTTTGTGTTTTTTATATCATCATGAAATTTAGTTTCTCCGAATTTTGTAAGACCGTTTATTCCATATCCAATAGGCTCAATTTTAATATCGAATCTACCTAAGAGCGAATTTATGATATTTTCATTTTCCTCAGGCGCAAAAGAACAAGTTGAGTACACCAGCAGCCCTCCCGGTCTTACAACCTTGACTGCGGCTTCTATTAGTCTCATCTGATCTAATACACAGTGTTCTATGTC
>JBKPMK010000230.1:0-6636 GCA_046732115.1 Thermoproteota archaeon | reverse complement strand
ATCATCAGCACTCTTAATAGCATTATTCTTGGCCTTAGTAAAAAATAGAAGTATGCTCCTCATTAGTGATATATCAAATAAATTAGATGAATTATGCTTATAGACAGATATTCTACAATTGCTTTCCTGAAACAAACCAGTTTTCCTGGGGATTTTCTTCATAAACAACAATTATATGTTCAGCTTTTGTTTTTAAAATCTGTACAGCTGCATTAGTTATTGCCTTAGCGAATTCTTCTTTTTGTTCCCTTGTTCTTCCAGGGTACATTGAGACCGAAATTAGAGGCATATACACTAGAATTGTTTCAACGAATCATGGAAATAAACTCTTCTATCTACTCAAGAGGCATATAGATATGAATACAATAAACCATAAATGTCACATATAAGAGAATATATGCGCTAGATATTGTACATACTGAGAAAAATCGTTTTAGGAATATACATTATATAAACACATGATAAATGATTTACTAATGAAGGATGATAAAACTGGCTGAAACAAGTCCTCCTATAAAAGCAGCCAAAAGATTAACAACATTATTATCTACCATGGATATGCCTTTTTCTTGAACAACAGGAAGGTTACAGTGTATTGTCATCTCTTCTACGTTTTTTTTACAATTTAGACATTTATACTTCGCTTGAATTGTTGCTCCAAATATACTGTCAATATTAGTCGCTATCATCCCTCCAGTGATGGCAGCCGGTAGTATAACATGCATTTGAGAAAATGCGCCTTCTGATAAAAATAATCCACAAATACTTCCTATCAAAAGTGATCCAATCAATGCAGCTATTTCACCTTGAATTGTTATCCCACCTGATTGACCTGTATCAATTTTTTTTCCTGTTACTATTGAACGAGGCTTTGATTTACTGAGCAACCCAATTTCAGTCGCCACTGTATCAGATAATGCAAAACTAATTGATCCTGTAAAAAACAGAGTAAAAATCGGATTGTTATGTGATAAGTAATACAATATTGCAAATGCTGCTGCTGGTGCTCCGTTTGCGACTACACTTTTCCAGCTCCGTGCGCCACCATTGTCTTCAGCTAATTCCATGCTCTGCTTTTGTCTATATTTAAATTTCGTAAACAGTGATCCCGTTATGAAAAATATTAATAGTATAAAAAACCACAGAATAGAGCCAAAATATAGTATAATAAAACCTACTGGCAGTGCCACTATTGCACCATATTTATCAATTATACGTACCTTGTAAGCTAGAATAGTCATGGCTACCATAAAAGAGACTGATGCAATCGTTTGCTCCATAGAAAGCATGGATTTATTTTACGCCCATCCGAATTAAATTATCTTCTTTCTTATTGTTCAAATAAGGAAATAGGATCAACGTTAGCACAAATATTGTTAATTGATCTATGTGACTACAATTCCTTATCATTTTTAGTGTTAATTTATAAAACATTATGTTTTAACTCATAATACATCAATATATATTTCTTAAAGGCAAATTACAAAATATAATTTCGTCTATTTTATAGTACAATATAATAGATAAAGACATTCATTTATTTTCTTGCAACATCGATTGCCCACTTCTCAGCCCTCCTTTCTGTTTATAGTACATCCATGTAGGATAATCCTCGTTGGTTGCAAAAACTTGGCAACCAAAGTAAATTCCATGCATTTAAAACGTTATAGTGGATTGAACTCTTTAGATGTGACATAAAATAAGAATGATAGACCAATCAATCAATCATCCTTCATCATCCTTCATCATAGAATGGCCAATACCTTGTTATGTGATTTAAAATTATATCCTGTATTTGGCCTTGAATACATACTTGTTTAATAGTCTTGTCTATGAAGTGTTTTAGTCATCTTAACTACGAAATTAGTTAATCTGTCAGTTAACTAAATGTACTGCTGAATGTAGTTTTATAATCGTATCCTTCAATTGGCTTGGTAATACTTCCTCATCATACTTCCTGCTAGGAGAAATAATTATCTGATTGATCTCTTGATCTTTGCTGGATACCAATGCAAAAGGAAATTCTTCTTATCCCATTTCATTTCGGCACTAGTGGCCCAGACCGTAAACTCTGGTGAGTAGTGTTTGTCATATAGTATGTAAATTATTGTAGTGGCTTCATACCTTTCCTTTGAGCATAACTGAAGCATATTTTGAATATGTATCGAAAAATATGACTGAAGGCTCAGCAGAGCTCCTCATTGGGTATGGTCTTATAACCACGTCCATATTGCGAAGCGCTTTATTGGGCCCTACTAATCGCTTTGTGTAAACATAGATCATCATTAAGAATATTTTAGGTCTTAGTATGATCTATCGATTAATTTCCTGTTATTATTGATCTGGCAGTCTCGAAAATATTGATCCACATTTGCCATGTTAGCTTGCCAGTATTGGTATTACGTCTACTAGGATGATATGAAACCAAAAGCGTTTTACCGCTTGCAATACTATAGCGAGTGCCATGATGAAACGTCAATCCACTCAAATTACTTATTTTGCAAAATGCATCAAAAGCAATCTTTCCAAGTGTAAGAACGACTTTTGTATTACTTAGTATATCTAATTCTGTTGATAGATACTGTGAACAGTTCGATATTTCTACTGGGCTAGGTTTGTTAAGAGGTGGAGCACATCTTATTACAGCGGTAATATATGCGTCTTTCAATATGAGGCCGTCATCGCTAGATTTGCTAATAGGTATATTTGCAAACCCCGTCTCAAACATTGCTTTTGCAAGCCAATCACCAGAGTCATCTCCTGTAAACATTCTGCCTGTTCTATTGCCACCATGGGCAGCTGGTGCCAATCCAATGATTAATAATTTAGCTTCTGCATCTCCAAAACCCTGAAGAGGTTTGGCCCAGTAATGTTCATCTATAAATCTTTTTATTTTCATCTCACCTACCAGATTAATATAACTTGATAACCGAGGACATAAATTACATTGAATTATTTTTCTATTGAGCACATACAATGAATGTTCTCCAGTAAAATTCATTTTAAGGTTAGGACACAAGATCAATCTAGATCAATAATATTACTATTTAATTGTTTGAAGACATATACATTCTTAGTCTTTATTATTTAATACGCTTAACTTCTCTAGCATCCTTTTGAAATACATGATATTGGTGAATCCTGCGTAATGTTTGTTTCTGAATTCTTCGGTATTATAATCTGTTGGCTCTCGATTTCCTGCTTTAATTCTGTATCTAAGACATAAAACTAACATTATACTAGGCTCGAATTATTTAACTTCTGCTTTATGCGTACAATGCAAGACAATATACCCATGATACTATTATAAGAACCTAGGACTAAATTCTATAATGGTGAGAAAAGATAAACCCAAATTTCATACTTTGCCGTATGACAACAAAGCTTTGAGACAGATGGGAAAGGCAGCAAAAGCCGTTATGAGAACCATGTAAAAAGCAACCATGGGGATGATCTAGGCCATCCATGCTATCCTACTATGGTTGACCTAGAGAGGCTTGGACTAAAACCTCAAGGCAAGGACTGGGAGAAATAATGTTTCAATCAAAACACTATCTATCTATCTTACAAGTATGATTGGGGAGATTTTCCTATATAATGCGATATTATTGGTTGGGGACAATCCTTGATAAGTTCGCGTATTCTATTTTCCATAACTTGAATATTCCTAGTAACATATTCATGCTGCCGGATGTGGTCAGTCCAAGTATCGGCAATTCTGATTTCTATGTAGTGACCAACATCTGCTGGGTCTTGAAATAATTCCCAGTAAGCCATTCCTTCACTTTTAAGAAGGCGTCCTAATTCATGTACATTCTGCTCAAACTCATCAGATAATTTGGGATCAATCTTGTTGTATTCAATTGTTATTAGAGCTTGATTTTCATTTTGTGAAGGATCAGCTAAGGATTGAGGAGGAAGCGACCAATGATCACTTGCTGGTGTAAAATCAAGCTCGTCCAACAAAGTACTGCTATAACGTTTCTTAGCAATAACGGTCACGCCTAAGGCTAATGAAGCTACTGACAGTGTGATTGGGATACCAAATACGTTAGCTACTATGCCCCATATTACACTTCCAACTACCAAGCCGCCATTTAGTACAAGCAGGTATACTGCTAGTACTCTAGCTCCAATCCATTTTGGTGCAGATTTTATTCCGATTGTGTAAAATTTTGATATTATCGTGATGTAAGCTGCTCCTCCTAGCCCCATCACTATGCAAAGAATTACAAAATCTTGCACGTATCCCATTGTAAATGTTACAATTGCAAGTAACGCTATAGAACCTGTAATAAGGGATTCTACTGAAGCCTTAGATCGTAACCTTGGCAAAATTACAATTCCACCGACTATTGCACCCATACCAAAAGATCCTAACAGTAGTCCGAAACCCATAGAACCAACTCCTAATTGATGTTTAGCTAAGAGTGGCAAGAGAGATAATAATGCACTACTACATAATGTGAACAAACCCGCGCGTACAATTAATACATGTGCAGCTTGAGAATAGCGTACATATCGCATCTGAACTCGAATAGCTCTGATTATATTCTCTGGGGGTAGAGAGCTTTGTTGTTGCTGGTGCTGATGTTGATTATGTTGTTGGACTTCAGACTTTCTGGGCAATCTACTTAGGACTATGATCATGCCAATAAAGGAAGCTGAATTAAGAAAAAATACAGCCCAAGGTGCAATTGCAGCTACAATAAAACCACCAACCGTTGGGCCAACTACACGGCCTATGTTACTAGCAAGGGCACTAAGAGTTAGAGCATCAGGTAGTTCTGATCTTGGTACCAGCCCACTCATAGTGGGGATAATTGGAGTCCTAATCATAGTCGTACCTGCTCCTAGTGCAAAAGTAAGTATCAAAAGTATTGTTGGGGTAGTCAGACCAATAATGGTAATGATTCCCAGCAGAGTAGATATTGTAAACATATATGCACATGTGATGAGGAGTATATTGCGCCGATCAAAAATATCGGATAAAATCCCTGATGGCAACGCAAATAGAAAGATTGGTAGACTAGTAGCAGTTGTAACGAGAGAGACAAATAAGGGATTAGGAGCAAGTGAAGTCATTAGCCATGACGCCCCTACGTCATACATAGCCGCACCAACATACGAAAAGAGGGCTGCAATCCACAACGTCCTAAAGATAGCAGATTTAAACGGACTCAAACCTGAACCTAAAGTATTTTCTCGTTTGTCTTCCTGCCTCTCTCTTTCAACCATTGAAATAACTAAGCAAGACCTAGTCATACATTTTTCTATACACTTTCCAGATATGACAACAGTGGGTAAATACCTTTGAAGACAGGGGTATTTATAATCACCCATCAGCTTCCAAACAAAACTTATTCTATGCGTTGATTACTACCTAGTCGACAACTTGCTTCACTTCATAAATCCTTCATTAGTTCCATCAAGAGTTTCATCAAGATCATAAATGGCATTGGATGAATTTCTGTTTGGCTCAAAATTGGACTATCTTTTATAATACTGCCCTAGGTACAATGCAAGGCAATGTACCCACCATACTATTATAGCAAACCGACTACTAAACTATAATGGTCGAGAAAGATAAACCCAAATTTCATGCGTCCTCACGTCATTTGACTGCAACAACGTTTCTTTTGATTGGCATTATTATTACAACTGGCACATTGTCTGTTTTTACACCGGTATTAAATCTAAACCATACAGCAATGGCACAACAGCAACAACAAGGACAACAACCTAATGGGAATTCTTTTCAGATTGATAACGTGACATTTTCTCATAATACTATTTCTGTTAATGGTATTCAAATGCACTATGTTATTGGAGGACATGGTGATCCTGTAGTTTTATTGCATGGATGGCCAGAAACATGGTATGCATGGCATAAAGTAATGCCAGCCTTAGCTAAGAATTATACTGTTATTGCACCTGACCTTAGAGGCCTAGGAGACTCTTCAAAACCACCTACTGGTTATGATGGTAAGACCTTAGCTGAAGACATACATCAACTAGTTACTAAGTTAGGATTCAAAACAATTTTCCTAGTGGGTCACGATTGGGGAACACAGGTGGCCTATTCTTACGCAGCTGTACATCCTACGGAAGTAAAGAGGCTAGCAGTAATGGAATTAACTATTCCCGGTTTTGCACCTCCCGGAAGACCCCCGCTATGGTGGGGCATATTCCATCAAACACCCGATATACCAGAAGCCCTTGTGCAGGGTAAAGAGTTGATATATTTATCATGGTTCTTACACAATCTTCCATTTAATCCAGCTGCAATAACTCAGGCGGATATCAATGAATATGTTAGCCATTATTCTGCTCCAGGCGCAATGCGTGCAGGGTTTGAGTATTATCGGGCTTTTCCACAGGATGCGATTCAAAATATGAATTATTCAAAGACTAAGCTTACAATGCCAGTATTGGCTTTAGGAGGAGGGTATATTCCAACATTCGGAGGTAACATTACTATGCCTACAATCATACATGCGATGAAAATATTAGCTCAAAATGTAACAGGGATCACAGTTCCAAATTCAGGACATTTTATTCCAGAAGAGCAGCCAGTTTTTGTAGTAAATTCACTTAACAATTTCTTTAGCGGTAATTCTACTACGGAAACTAGTA
>JBKPMK010000229.1:0-9562 GCA_046732115.1 Thermoproteota archaeon | reverse complement strand
GAGATAGCTGAATTAAAGATGGCATTGGATCTAACGCCTTGATGAACATAAGCAAAATCCTAAAATTTTTTCCTGGACAGCAAATAAGATAATAACCTTGGTTTCAAAATGGTGTTATCACAGCACGGACATTTGCTACTTAAGCAATAGTTTCAAAGACGTTGATGAAATATTTGATAAAGCCCAAAATGAAGGTCACAGTGATGTTGATACAATTGAATTTCCCTTGTTCAGTATGTTTCAGTATATGACCGACCACAAGGGGAACGTGGCATCTATTAATTTTATAACTTACATCAAAAAAATCTGCAGAATAATTGGCTAGCCGTAAAGTGTATAACTCACAAATTGTAGCATCAGTTGATAGGCAAACGCCTATGCAATTATATCTCAACCGATATGAGACAAACAGCTATTATATGATCCAAATAGGGCACATTTCGTCGTCATACCTACATTCTAGTGAAAGCTTATTATAGCTCAACGTAAAAATGCTAGTTTTAAATCATATGTTTTATATCTGGTGTTAGGGTAGGACACTCGTATGCAAGTAAAATCCTCATCTTCAAAGTATATTTTGGCATACGATGCAGATTGTGGACCCTGTACTAGATTTGCACATTTAATTGATATCCTTGACAAAAACGAGAAAATAGATTTTGTCCCGATATCTATAGCTGATCAACAGGGTCTGCTTTATAGGATTTCTGCTCCTTTACGTTACAAATCATTTCATCTTATCTCCCCAACTGGAGAACCAAAGAGTGGCTCTGATGCCCTACTTCAATTGATAGCTCTACTACCTGGAGGCATGATAATATCCACTATAATTAATCACTTTCCTGAAGGAACACTGATTGTGAGATTTATTTATAATAGATTTTCAAAACTACACGACAGGAGCTCATGTCGTGTTACTAAACCATAAATGACAATGCATATAGGAATGCAAGGATTAGTCCGTAGACTAAAAGAAGAAGTCTTCAGTAGATTATTGAGTATACGAGATGGCAAACCATAAGGACATGGTGCTTGTGGCGGTGAAGGTGAAGTATTCTTAGAATGCTTGTGCAGTTTGAAATGCATATGACAATGATGATGTTGCTAGTCCTATTCCAGCAAGTACCAACAACAATATGGCAGGCGCCGCCGCAATAAACATTTCAATTAGATCTGGAAAACAGCTTTATGCATAATAGTTTTAACTATTGCTTTTATTTCTCTTTTCAATCTATCCAGAAGAGAACTCTTTTATCCATGGAGTTCGTGCTTGGAAGCTAGATTAGATGACAACTACAGCAGGGGATACCAAAAATACAGTGAAAAGAATTACATGGCAATCAGAGAATTGTTTATCATGTAAATGGTTCTCGCCGTCTGATCCTATTAATGCAGACATCCTAACGAATGGCAGATGCGTTCATCCGGAACTCAAGAAATTCAACCTTATTATTTCTGGGAGGGATTGGTGTAACCTATTTGATGAAATTTCTACAGAACAAATAGATCAAATGCAAGAAAAAGCGATGCAAAGCGAGCAATAGCTGGCTAAAAAAGTAAAAATAGTATTCCCAGCCTTTTTTTAAAAAGAATATAGTGTTGCGTCATGCTCTGCTATGTATAGATTGGAATGTTCAAACCCGGAGATTGGCAATGATACTAGTGTAACCTAAGTTAGGTAGATTATGTCTTTATGTTCGGTCACATAAAGAGTAGATAGCATTTCATTATGATCTGGATATGATATAACATATAATATCTATACTATTTCCTGAGTTACCATTATACTGAATGTTGACTAGAATTCCGATCTGCTGTTAGAGCAAGACTAGTCAGAGTATTAAATATACATTTTAGAAAAATTGGCACTATATTCTTGAATTTTTGATTTTGTAGGTATTTTGTCTAGACCTTTAGCATTTGCCTTGAGAGCTGCTGTTATAGCACCTGCAGCGTTACATATCGCCAATCTTGAATCTTTCTCCTTAATGTATATGCAGGTAAATACTGCTGATAGAATATCGCCTATCCCTGTGGCGTCTATAGTAGGAATATAGTCAAGCCGAAGTTTGTGTTCATTTATGTGAATTACTCTTCGTGTTGTAGAAATTACAAAGTCAGTATTTATAGGCCCAAGAATTTTAAATTCATCTTCATCTGCTTTGACAGCAGAAACACCTGACCAATCCAAAGTCACATTTTTAGCAAGTGAAATGGTTCCTGAGGGTTGTACCTTCCTCAGATAACCTTGCGGATCCAGCAATACAAATTTTCCCTTCTTAGTTATTGCTCTAAGTACATTCAACGGAACCTCATCAATAACAGGGCTTATTATCCAACCATCTGCGTCAATATCACTAACGTCATCAACCGTGAGTGGATTACATTTGGACAATAGAGTCATTTCTCTGGTATCGTCATTATTATGTTGTCTAATGGAAAATTTTGTAGTTAAACATTCTTTTTCAAATTGTTTAATATCGACAAGATTTCGCCTTAGAAAATCTCGCTTGTCTTGTGGAAGATCTTCTCCCACTTTGGTGACTAGAATGGTTTCAAACCCAAGTTCTTTGCAAATTAAGCCACAATAACATGCTGAACCTCCTAAGTGGTAACTATCTTGGTTGTCAATTGTGTCCAATGTTATATGTGATACTATCGCTATTTTCATATATCCTCTCTCTTATCAAGAAGTTTATTATTCACCCATTTAAATGGCATAATGCTCTAATGATAGAATGTAAATATAGGATAGGCAGTAACAGTACAAAAGGCTGATCAAATGGTTCAATAAGATAAAAAGATAACATTATGTTATCAGTCTCTATTATTATCTATCATTGAGATCGTATTTTGGAGGTTCAACTTAATCCAACAGTAAGAAAAGCCGGTGCTCATCTGTAAGTACAACCTTTAATTTTTGCATGCTTTTCTTGCGAACATATTACGGATGAAACGTTTATCCTGATTGTTGGAATGCAAAGATATTGGCAAAAACAGACACAATAACCACATAGGCTGGTTCAACTATTACTACTGTTTCTCCAACTCCTAGACCTACAACAACTCCTACAACTTCTAGACCTAGATCTACAACAGGCAATCAACAACAGAGTAGTATTGTTAATAAATCAAAAGAAAAAATACCTAAAACAGAGCAAAGTTCTGCGTCATTTTATATGGCAACTAAACAAGATAATCACAACAAAAATGCTCTATGACTGATGGGTGAGTAAGTGTTTGAATACTTTTGCCACTTTGAATAAATGTCATTAGCAAAGTCAGCTTTATTCTTTTCGTTATTATGCAAGGTTATGTCTAAGCCATAATGGCAAGAAATATAGTTTGTAGATTAGTGGTATTCATGTTCCTATTGTTTGGCCCTGGCAGATGTAAATAAAGTCCATTTCACCGTTAGGTCCTGCAATATAACCGTCTACTGACATTTGTACACTATGATACAAACAGACTATCCCATAGTGTTGTTCTTTTTAAATAATATATCAACCGGTAACGATGTACTATGACTACTACGGCTGATATTTCGCAATATATTACCATGTTAGTAAACAAAAGAACAAGCTTGCTATCAATGCCTGCTACTAGGGATTAGGCAATTTATTCTTCCAGTTATTAGCGAATATCTTACTCAATCTTCTTGATGAAGTCACATCTTTAGCTGATAATGGTATAAAAGAATGAGGAACAACTGAAATTCTTTCGATACTCGATATTTTAGAACGAATTTCCATCTCTATCTCGAGTGATAGCAATTCTACATCTGTTAATGGTTTGCTGCCATCTATTTCTATGTGAACTATGGCTGCTACAGCTCCCATTCCTTTTGGCCTTAATAGCACAGACCTAACCCTAATAGATTCGTAGTCACCGAACTTCTGTTCTATAGTTTCCCTTATAAGGTCAGTTACCTGTGGATCTTGCCATGAATCAACTAGAATAAGAGACGTACGTTTAATTGAAACATATGCAACGGAGAATATGTACCCTGCAATTATTATACCACCTATAGCATCTGCCGGTAAGAATCCAGCGTGAGAAGATATTAATACACTAATGAAAGCAATCAGAGAACCTAGTCCATCCTTTATTGAATTCTTTGCATCTGTTTTTAATGAGAGTATATCATATCTATTAGCAATTCTCTTCATTTGAAAGGCTCTATGTAGTGATATACCGCTTGCAGCCGCTAAAACAATCATAGTCAAAAAAGAGTGCTTTATCTCACGCGGATGTAGTAACGATTGATAGGAATTGTAAACGACAATTGATCCCATTATTACCATTCCCATTGCAGCAATCAATGCTGCAAGGCTCTCAACTTTATGATATCCAAAGTGAAACTTCCTATCAGCAGGTTTGTGTGCAATTCTCAGCCCAATCAATACAATGAATGATATCATGGCGTCAGATAATGAGTCAGTTCCATCCGCAACTACAACAACACTACCACTTATATATCCAATTAAAAGCTCAACAATTCCTAGGCTAACTAGAGTGATCACAGAAATCTTAGCAATCCTCTGGCCTATTACTATGCCTTCATTTATCCTATTATACGAAAATTTAAATTCATTTACCAAAGATTCGCCATTGGTATCATTATTCCTAGACTCTTTTGCTAAATTAGAACCCTCGCCCAATGTGTACGCTGTACATAACTATTGGCATTCATAATATTTAAGAATGAATTTAGATTAAATAAGAGTTTCAGTTACTCCTAAGTCATTTAGTAGAAATATATCATCTTCTTCCTCTTCCTCATCCTTCCTTCATAAAATCTCCTATATCTAAAGAATTGAGTGGTGGTGATAGCAGCATCTTTTTTATAATATATCATAGTGAAAGCATACGACTTAAGTTGTCTGAATTAAAATACAACAACCTTTCCTACCATGGTTGGATGCAGTTGGCAGAGGTAAAAAATTCTCCTGCAGTAGTAAATTTGTGAAGTGATTTTGTGACAGCATAGAGGAATCAAATTCTTTTCCCATATTTGGATCGCTAGAGTATGTACCTTAGCATTCGCAACAGCAATTCATCGATCTCATGTTGTAAAGAACCTAACTATTCTCTTAGAGAATCAGAAAACATATTATACTATTGTGATGATAGTATTCACAAACTAAGTAATGCACGATTTACTTTATTCAGTAACTATACCAAAAAATGTCAATCAAGTCTTCTAGGCTTAAATTAGCATTACCAGGAGCAAGTCCCAATAAAGCAGTAACTTCAATTTGTCTTTATATGTACACATTATTCCACACCATTTTAGATAACTTGGATAGAACTTCTGATAGAGGTTGACTTGTACTATAAACTATGAGAGTATGGTCTGCTGCCTTCTGATCGGGCCAAAATCCTCCAGGGCAATATTTACAAGTAGCATAATGGAAATTATATTTACTTACTATGGAAAAGCCATTCTTTGGAAATTCACTTGTGTAGTAACCAAGCCATCCTGGATGAGATCCACCGTCATTATCTAACTTGTTAGCTACTTGATTGGTTGGTGTATAGAATCCACCTAAGATGAGATTACTGATATCATCATTTTTGCTATCTGTTACTGTCAGAGTGCCTCTCATCCACGGATACTTTGTATCTACTACATCATACATTCCTACAGGCAGGATTATCGGTTTAGAAGTGTTTGTATAATCCAATTTCCCTGTGGAATAAAAGATGTTTCCAGAATTATTGGCTAATATGTTGATTGTATGTGGATGAGGTGTATCCCATGGAGCATCTGCATCAAGGAAAACTAAACTAGTCCCATGGGGCATTACAACATTAGTTGGAAGGTAATCTGGATTATGATCTGAAACTTTCTTGTGGGAACTAGTATAGGTATTCTCATGTGCTTCGTCTACTATATACCAAACAAAAGATTTGACTGAGATTGGTAAGGTTATTGATTGAGATTTATATGCCGATTGAGCACTTGGAATACTGCTAGTAGTAGCAGCTGTTGCTGGCGGTATTGTCGTTGTATTCGTAGGGTTAGCATTATTATTATTAGTACTTGGTAGTAATACAGGTGCTATCATTGCTGGAGGTTCTGTTGTTATTATTTGTTGATTTGGATTTTGATTTGTTGCATTTGCTTTATTGATATTGTATAGTTGTAAAGTAGTGAAAGTAAAAATAAATAATGATATCAAAAGTACTATTGGCCAATATTTCAATTTACTTTCTTTTGTTAGAATTAGTTATCCAAATAATAAGCATAGCTTAACTATGATCTATAATGTCTATCAGATTTAGGTGTTTTGTGAATAATTGCAGTTATCATAAACTAGAACAAATTTTTTTTATAATATTGTATATTTTCTCATGATGTTCAGGTTACATAAATAATAATGATAATAATAACAACGAACTATCCAATTTTCTTTATATCTATCTTTATATGTATCAACGTTATTATTATTTTTGTTGACAGCATACGCAAAATAATCAAAAGACTACAATATTGCATAATGCTCAGGTAATAAACATCTTATTGCAGATTTTCTCTAATGCTAAGCAAAAAATAGACATTTGTGGTAATTCGAAATTTCCATCCAAGGTGTTGTCATTTCAATCAGTAAATGAATTAAGACTTGTTACTTGTAAAAGTACAATACAAAGATACATCTTTGAAATTACAAGAGAAAATGTCGGCTACTGCAAGAATATCATGAAAATATGTGAACTGCGGCATTTAGAGGACAATGAATCAAACTTCGCAGTAAATGACACAGAGTGTCTGGCCTTTGTAACTATGCAGAAGGAATCGCTGCAAGCAACTTACAGTAATATTGCAGAAATTGTAAAACAACAACAGTCTATATTCGAAACTCTTTGGAACAAGGCAATTCCTGCAGAGAATCGAATATTGGAGATTGAAAATGACATACAACCAGAATTCCTTGAAGTTATTTCAGATCGCAAAAAAGCAACTGACATTTATGTTGATCTAGCGAGATCAGTGGAGAAAGAAGCGTTAGTACTGTTTGCGAATAGTAAAGCAATAATCAGAGCAGATAGACTAGGAGTTTTAGATTACTTGATTAACGCCTCCAATGACAAAAGAGCGTTAGTAAGGATTATTTCTCCTATAACAGATGAGAATTCACAAATCATAGAACAAACTTGCAAGAAGGCACCAACTATTGAGATTCTCAATGGTGGTAGTTCTCATTCAGGCTTGATAGTTGTAGATAACGCAAAACTCCTTAGATTTGAACTTAAAGATCCTAGGGCTGAAGAGTTTTCAGATGCAATTGGTTTTGTATCTTATTCAAACAGTAAAGTCGGTGTATACTCTTCAAAGTCATTTTTTGAATTACTTTGGAATGAACATATTCAATATGAAAGACTAAAGGAATCTGATAAAATGCAAAGGGAGTTTATTAATATAGCAGCCCATGAACTACGCACCCCTACTCAAGCTATTCTAGCATTCGCTAAGCTAATTGCCTACCATCCTGAGAAAAGAGACGAAATGATGCGAGCTATATGTAGGAATGCAGAAAGACTTCAGAGACTAACTGACAATATATTAGACGTTACAAGAATTGAAAGTCAGACACTAAAGCTGATCAAAGAACCATTGAATATAAATGAATTGATACTAGATATTGTTAAAGATTATACATCTCAGCTTGAAAAGTATAATGGTAATGTAAAGGTATTGTTGGCATTATTGAATGACGATGACTCGAGTCATAATAATGACGATGATAGTAATAATAGTCATAAGTCAGATTTCCTTATTGAAGCCGATAGAGGAAGGATAAGTCAAGTTATTTCTAATCTATTAAGTAATGCTATTAAATTTACAAAAGAAGGATCTATATCCATCAATGTAATGAAAAAAAGGAAGGATAAAGAATACAACGACCAAGAAGTCATAGTAAGTGTAAAGGATACAGGCGATGGTATACATCCTGAGATATTGCATAGGTTATTTACAAAATTTGCTACAAAATCGGAAACAGGAGGTACAGGTTTAGGTTTATTTATTTCAAAAAGTATTGTTGAATCCCACGGAGGAAAGATGTGGGCTGCCAATAACAAGACTGGTAATTCGAACAATAGAGAAAACCGAGGAGCAACGTTTAGCTTTACACTTCCACTCGTGACAAATAAAATACAGTATAATACCAACCAAGAGGTAAATAGTAAAGAGAGACAGCTGGCAAAAGAAATTGATTGATCAACTCAAGAAGCAGAGAATATTGCTTGTGGATGATGAACCAGATATTGCATTTGCATTTAGCATAGGTTTGGAAGACAACGGATTTGTAGTTGATTCATTTAACGATCCCTTATTAGCATTACAATCTTTTAAGGAAACGAGGGATGGGAAGGAAAATGATCTGTATGCTGTGGCAATTTTAGATATTAAAATGCCAAAGATGAATGGATTTGAATTGTATAATGAAATAAGAAAGATAGATGATAAAATCAAGATCTGCTTTGTTACAGCCTTTGAGATACAAAAAGATCAACATTTTGAGTATATAGTGAAATCAACTGATAAAGATAAGCCCGTTTTCATACGAAAACCAATTGATATCAAAGACTTGGTAGCAAAAATACAAGAGATAATTCCAACTTCTATTTAAGAACCATCTTAACCGAGTCTAAGGATATATGTTCTGGTTAGATAGATTTTTCCTCTTTAGCTAAAAACAACTTTCTATCGTCAAAATACGGAACAATAAAAATAATGTCCCTTACAGTATCTAACATATGCCTGTGCTTCCAGAATTAACTGTCTGTGATTGAGCGTTTGCTGGAGCGTTAATAGCTGTGGTACCTGTTGAACCAGGACCATTTGCAATAGTTTGGCTATTATCAGCTGCTTGGATTGCATTTGTCTCTGTATTTCCTACTCCTACGTTGTCGCACTTACCTCCGCCTACACCTGTGCTTCCAGAATTAACTGTCTGTGATTGAGCGTTTGCTGGAGCGTTAATAGCTGTGGTACCTGTTGAACCAGGACCATTTGCAATAGTTTGGCTATTATCAGCTGCTTGGATTGCATTTGTGGATGTGTCACCTATGTGTATACGTGAATTTTTAATATTGTGCTTCTTCTTACTGCCTGCCATTACATCATGTCCCGGTACCACTACTGCTGCTGTAATCATAAATACTGTAATTGCGATTAAAGATACAAATGCTATTCCTTTCCTATTATTCATTACTTAGTCATTATTTACGTTAGACTAATATGATATAAAATCTTGTGTACTATAACTATGAATATAATTCTGAATCTTGTTAGTATATAATCCTCCATAGTAAGCCACATTTTTGTATCGTTAATTAATTAAAGAGGAATGCTACAAGCTGGATATTCGTATTTATGATAAATCTGTCAATTTTGATGTGATATGTATATTGCAGTTAGGTAATTTCTAGACTAAACTATCCAAGAATATCTATAAAATTCATTTATCCTACTTTGTGCATAGAATATCTATGGACATGAGCACAACTTGCGTAGTATGTCTAAAGAAGTCACAGGATTACGTTATCGAATGTG
>JBKPMK010000228.1:0-2560 GCA_046732115.1 Thermoproteota archaeon | reverse complement strand
AGAAAAAAGAGGATGATAAAATAATAAAATGCCAATGCTAATGTTACAATGCAAAACATGTGGCGAAGTCTTCCCAGGAATATATGTCCCTGAAGAAAGTACTACTGATTTTAAAGCAACTGCTACAAATGCAGATACTTTGCATACGTGTTCAAGACAACACACCAATGAATATGTTACAATAGATTATATGGATTGGTCTTAAGAGTACATTTTGGATTGAGTTTAAGTTGTTACATATCCTAATAGTTTTAGTTTGTAAGAGGTATGTATAACATACATACGCAGGTATAGATTTTATGTTGCTCTATTAAGTGTAAATATACGGTAGCAACTGATTTGCACTTTATCTCTAAGGTCCAGTGTTGCTTTCAGATTCGCTATTTTTTACTTATTTATAGTTGTTGCTTATAATAATAATGTCGTGAAAATGCAGATAACTAAGCCGATTGTCAAACGTAAAATCAGAGGTGTAAAGTTCATTAGAAATGGCAGAGGTTTTTCGAAAGCTGAACTAAATGAAGTAGGGATAATTAATATTAGTATAGCTAAGAGCAGCGGCATACCAGTTGATTTACTAAGAAAAACAAAAAACGCAGAAAACGTTGAACAATTAAAGCCGATTGCAAAAGATATCTTAAATTTTAGAAAAAAACAGGAAAAAAAGAAACGCTAAACACATAAAAAACTATAATCCGAGCCTATTACATCCATTGTTGTTTCCTCCCAAGGCTCTTGCATTCTATCTGTTAAAATCATGACTTGGTCTGATAGCTATGCTATAGCATCGTCTTTCATTTTGTCACCTTGTCACAACTGGAGAACATGTAAGAAAACAGCTAAGGCTTGGATCGAATCAAGTATTAATTGTCAAACTTCTGCAATCTAGAGAAGATTGTTGTATGAGGTATCAAGTATTAATTTCTTCTGAAGTATTGTGTCTGATTTTACGAGTTTGTTAAGCATCTCAAAATATATCTTCAGTAATAAGAATAAATATATTCCATACATCTCCGAGCACTATATTTTGACCTTTCTTAAAATCAAATGTCAAATTTCTCCAGCAAACTCGTTCATCATCTAATGTATGTATGCCATTGTTATGATAGCTGTTCCTGATAAGGCTAACAAGCCTTAACAAATCTTTATACTCGTCTAAATTAAATTCGTGCAGCAAGTCTTCGTAAACCCTGTAAAACTTAGAAGGTGGATCTTTCGAGAAAACCGATGAATAAAACGATCTGAAAGCAGATTCTACGGAAACAAATAACATAGTTATGTAAGATGAATCAACAAAGGTATCAAATCCAAACAGAAATGTATCTCGCTGTTGCTTGGTCATCTGCCTACTTATTAGGTTACGATCGAACATGCTATTCCACCAGCCTTCGTCAAATAAGTGATGGAAGCGAACCAAAATAATGACATAGGTGCTATCTATAACCAATGCACAGTGTATGAATACATTAATTCTAACATCTCTTAACTGATCGAAATGATATCTGCTACCAAGTTCATCCTGTACTGCATGATACTTGGCAGCTAATATCCCTAGACGTTTGATCAGATCCTTGGTATCCATCACAATAACAATGTTTTAGGTCACTTATTGAAATTTACTACCTATTTCAGGGTCTTTGCACTAGCATCCTATTGTAGACCTTATTCGAAACAACTAGAGATTGCTGCTTTAATCACATAATTGGTTTACAGCAAAAAAATGGAAATGATAAACGACTTTACGATTATGAATAAATTTATGATTCCCTGGTTGCTATGAATGGTAACAAACATCTCTGGATAAAGAAAGCAACAGGTCTTGGTATTTCTGAATTCATGCTCAGATTCATGGCCTGGCTTTGCTTGAAGGATAATGCATTATCAGGTTCACAAATGTGTATAGTCACAGGCCCCTGTGCTACCATAAATCAAATCTTTTGAAGATCAATGTAGTAATAGTCATTAATTTCTTGACAGGTCGTCCAGTTCATGTCCTCTCTTTATACTTTAATTTATAGGATCTGTTCAATATCTCTATATTTGCTGTTTGCTTCATCCTCTGTTATTCTAAACCATAGAGTATGCCCATCAAATTTATCTATAAGGCTTTTTGCCAAATAAAATCATTTTTTATCTGTGATACCTTTCTCAGTAATGACTGTATCTCCCATTATCAATTGAACTTCTCCAAAGTCCACATCATTTATTACTCTAATATTTGACATCTTATCTTTTTTTGTCAGTTCTAGGCTCAAAATATAATTTTCAAAGAATTTGTAGCAGCAATAGAATTAAGAATATAATAGAATCTTGCATTGTATTCAGAGCAGAAGGAGTGTATGGTTTACCTAAGATGTGTAGATTGCACTATAAAGAACAGCCGTTTTGTCATGAACTTTTTATGAAGCTTATTACAAGTAAGGATGATTGACAATATCGGCTTATGTTATAGGAAAACATTCTGTTAAACAAGTCAATATTTCAGAGCCTTTGTCAGTTAGAAAAGAGATGAGGGAACATCCAGAAGAATCATTATGGATCCATGCTGATGATCGTGGTG
>JBKPMK010000227.1:0-7073 GCA_046732115.1 Thermoproteota archaeon | reverse complement strand
AATATCTGTGATTTTACAGCTATTGTGTTTCAAAGAAAAGCAAGCAACACTTGGGCTTATCTGTTTGTTCATACTATGTGAAGGTTGTTTAAAACAGCTAATAAACTACAACTGCTTACTTAACTTTTAACAAAAATAACTGACTGGTTAAGGAAGCTATGAAGAAATAATTAACTTTCTTTTTGCAAGTATGAATGATATTCACTTGATTCTCTTAGCCATTGCTTAGGTCTGCTTACATTATCTTTTCTGCGTATATTGTCAATTACATCCATCAATTTTGTAATATAGTATCAAAATCGTCTTCTGGACTTCCATGAAATTTTCCTTATATCCATAACCTGAAGGAGCAACAGGAAAATCAGCAACTTGCTACTTCTTCAGGAAGTCATGTTCTTAATGACAAATCATAAGCTATAGATATTAGATGTTATTGTATCCAAAGTTGGAATAAATACGCAAAGGTCTAATTCACTTTATTGTTCTTCTTCCTTTTATTTTATGATGCGTACTCGGCTCTTCTTTATTTGACATAGGAGTAGCCGGATGACTTACTTTTCGAGTTGGTTTTGGCTGTTCGTCTAATTCAAGTTCTTTAGCTTCTTCAGTACTCTCACCTGGTATTTCGATTTCCTTCTTGTTATGACTCATTAGATCATAAAGTACATCATATACCCTAAGAAGCTTTTTAGCAATAGAGTTTCCAAATGAAAGAATGACCAAAGGAGATAACGATAATAAATTTGGATAAACCTATATCAGAAAAAGAAGCATGGGATATTATCAAATCTGTCTGTAGGGAATTATATGATTTAACAAATGCTGGAAATATACGATTTGCATCTGGAAGTTATAATGAGAGTAATGGAATGTACAAAATTAATTTAAAATGTAGTCGCATACATTTGGCATCAAGAGGCTTTAAAGATAGCATTGGAGATATAGAGTACGAACAAGGAAATATTAGGATTGGTCTGAGAGCAAACGGTATTCCTGCAAATCTCTTTATCGAGCTAATCTAACAAGATATGCCACACTATCATGTAAAAGTCAAATAATAAGATTATTAGACTGATTCTTTTCTTTCGAATTCGTGCATCCTAGCCGTTAAAGCCATGACTTGGTCTGATAGCTGTGCTATAGCATCGTCTTTGATTTTGTCACGATTTCTTAATGCTCTGTCCTACAGTAAGAGGCTAGTCTTATCTTTTATAATACAATAGTAATTGTAGCTGTCTTGATAGTTAGTTGACACCTCAAATAGAGTTAGTAATGCTTTGTATGGCTCAATATTAGAATAATATAACCATGAGGCATTAAGACAGCAGCATTCATTTGCTGTTATGAATTGAAAGAATCGAAGATACAGAAATACATTAATAATTACAGAGCATGATAGAAATCTATTATTATTGTTATGTGTTCTACCCGATAGGGCTATGGGTGCTATGATCTAGTGAATTGACCCAAATATCACTGCTGTACATTTCAATTGAATCTCCATTTTTGTAAGTCTTAGTATCAAATATCATTTCAGCAATTTTTACTGCCACATCATGAGGTTGAAGCATTTTGCTCTTATTTTTTTGATAATATTTAAAATCATATTCTTGCCACATTTTTGTCGCTACTTCTCCAAGAAATATTGTCAATACTCGGATATTTTGATATTCGCCAACTTCAAGTGTCAGACTTTCCGCTAAGCCTACAAGTCCAAATTTACTTGCACAGTAAGCTGATAAATTACTAAAACCAGCTTTGCCAGCACCAGAATTTACATTTATTATGACTCCTGATTTATTTGAAATCATGTGTGGAAGAATGGCCTTTGTAAAAAGAAAAGTACCCTTCAAATTGCTGTTTATTGTTTGGTCCCATTCCTCTTCAGACGTATCTATTAATTTTCTATTGAATGCAACTCCGGCATTATTTACAAGTATATCTATAGTATTGCCTCCAAATTTTTCAACTGTCGATTTGACAAGAGAATTGACTTGGGAAGGTATGCTTACATCACATTTCATACCCAATACATTAGAATTACCAGTTTGCTTGTTGACTTCTTCTACAGTCGAATTAATTTCACTTTGAGTCCTAGAACAAACAACTACATTCAGTAACCTTCTTGCTAATATTATGGCTGTTTCTTTGCCTATACCTCTACCACTACCAGTAATAATTGCTGTCTTTTTAGCTTGTTGTTTCATGTCGTGTTCTATCAATACATTTTACTATACCCATAAATTCACTTTTTCCTCTTGATGACGTAGAATGAGTCAGTGCTACTAACGTTATTCTTTAATCAGTTAATTCAATAAGATGTTACCATAGAAGATATCAATATCAAAAATACAGGATAATACGAAAGTGAGTCTAATTCCCTCGCATTATCATATACGTTCTTTCTTAGGTGTTTTCCTATAGAAGATAGGATTTCGCTAGTTAAAAATGTTGATTACTCATCTTTATAGTCCAATCAAATAGCTGCTATAGTAAGATTAATCATCGTTTGAGAGATATGGCATTTATACTTGAGATTATTGTGATCTAGCTCCCATCACTTCACTGTTTACGAAGTTCTCAAAGGCAGGATTCAACCATCTTTCTGATCGGATTTGTTCCCATTGTTCTCCTATAGTTCCATATTTAAAGCAATTTTTCATCCAATGTAGCCATCCTGTCCATTCCTCGTCATTGAGCACATTTTTTTGACGCATAGAATATGCATGGGAACTAATAAACAAAATATAATACGCAAATGCTAATTCTTCCGATGGCTTTTCAAGTTTATATATGACTTTTTGCATTGTTGGTTTTTCAATTATAATCTCTACCATCTTGCGAACTTTCTCATCTAGGTCATTGAGAACTCTAGTCTGATCATGAATCGACAGACTCTGTAGTTGCTTCTTTGAGAAAAATAGTGTCAACACCATTGTTCCTACTATTCCTATTGTTTGTGCTATACTCAGCATGTCAGAAAATCCTACTATTCCTTCAACCATTAGGCCTATGGAATAATTCTTTGTAATAAGCATTATCTACAGAATAAAAAGACGATACATAATCAAATCCTCTCTTAAGAAAACTTCATTAGTCGTTTTTGTCGCTTTTTCTAGTTTCTACTTCTTATTCTTCTTTTGCTGATGCCCTACAATTTTAGATTATCTGATTTTTGTAAGTATGTTGTAATATAGGTTACACCACCTGATATAACTCCTATGCTAAGTAAGCCTGCAAATGCAGATATAGGCGGAATAAATTGCACCATGACTCCAACATTTGGTTGTAACTGAGAAACAGAAGAAGCACCAGGTCCGCTTGTAATGACTGAAAGTATCCCAGAACCTATTAACCCAGCAAATATCATAGTTAGTGTTGTGGCAGCACCCCCTACATTCATTCCAACAAGATGAATCCACGCAAGTACAGATTTGAATCCACGAATACTCTTTCTCATATCGACCTCAAGTTGATGGTAAAAAGTCGCTGTGACTGCTATTGCCACTACCAATATCATATAAAAAATATACCCAAGAAAGAACCATTTAGCTGGACCTTCAAATGACAAAGAGAGGAACTGGATAATATTGATTTTAGAAGAGAATAGTATTTGAATTGAAACAATTGATATAGTGAGTCCTGTAATTATTGCACCCTGAATTATTGCAGATATTATAAACCTGTTACTCCAGACTCCATGGATAGACATATGATAACGATCTTGGTATAATTTACAACATGCAAATAATAGTTTGTATGAAATACTGACAACCAAATAATAAAAAGAGAGAGAATGATAATACCAGTTCGAATGGACGCATACTTAGAAGAAGAACTCTATGATATCCTCACGTATAATATGCAGAATTCTAATGCTTCTGATTTTGAATCAAAAAAGAAGCGTATAGAAGACATTGGTAGAGAGTTGTATGCTGATGGCGGTATTGATGCAATGGAGAATATGTTTTATTCAATTGAATATAGGATAAAAGATGAAATCGGCAAGGATGCTAAACCATATCGCTCATGGTGGAACAATATATCTCCAGAATGGAAGTATTAATATCTTAGCAATATTATCTGATGTATATGATATACATGATACTCAAATAGACAAATTTTTTCTGGTCGTATCTATATAATTGATAACATAAATTATGGAAGATATTCTACATATATGTTTCCTGCTACTACTTTATTAAAAAATGGAGAACTGTCTTGTAAGTATAGATAAAACTTACCCCCATGTGGAATATATTTGTCAATTTTATCTCCTGTAGAATAATCATGGTTAAACATTATATTACAACTGCCAAAGCGAATTCGTCCTTGTGAGTCTGGAGGTGGACATTGACTGCTATCATATAATCTAATCGTTATAGTCTTAATTGCTCCTCCGGATGCAGATATAGTCCCTTTAAGATGTATATTTTTGGCACTAGAAGGTACAGAAAATGTATGGCCTTGCGACTCCCGGGGATGTAACCCAATTTGACCATTGAATATTTGGATACTTTGAAAGTTTTGAGCCTTGGTAACATTTGTGGTCAAAAGAGAAATAATAAGTCCAGAACTTAGGATAATTATTACGCCTATTTTCCAGTACACAATAGAACTTGAATTATCATATTAATAAATTTCCTTATTTTTAAAATGAAAGAACTATATCATATGTTTTAATGGATGTATCTCATTTATATGTAAACTAAATGGAGTAAACGTAGACCAAAAAGGCGTAAAATGTCCTCCTGATTCTTTTAATCCAGACTTTTGCGCTGGTTACAAATACAGATATTCCAACGAGGCTCTGGACCAACTAGAATAGATGCAATTCTATTCTTTTACTTTATCTTCTTCCAATGGTTTACATTAGTCAGTAGGCAATTGACTACAACACAAGATACATAAGAAAAATATATAGTTGACAAGTGTGAAAATAGTGCATGCCAGTAAAACTAGGAAAGAAGAAATACAAAAAGTTTTCAGATGCATCTGCAGCAATTCAGAAAAAGAAAGGTATATCAAAAGATAGAGCCAATGCTTATGTTGCATCAGTAGAACGTAAGCAGGGGATAGAACCAAGAACAGGAACAAGGACTAAGAAAAAGACGAAAACTAAACGAAAATCAAAGAAATAACTACGGAACTATATTTTCTATCGACGTTCTGTAAATCCAAAATTAGTATAAGTTTTCTGTCAACGCCTAATAGTATATGGCAGCAGACAGAGTCATGCCCCCTATCATAGGGGAATAACATATGGAGGGTCCCTGTCTAGCTTCAAAAATTAAGTTGTTGTGTTAATAAATAATAGCTATCGGTCTACACAGGGAGAGGGCAAAGTACAAGGTATATTAAAAATCTTGTTTTAGTATATGCTAGAAAATATATGACAACAACAACATCAGTAGGCGAAATAATGACCAAAAAGCTTGAAACTATTGCAATATCAAATTCAGCTCAAGAAGCAGCAAAGAAGATGAGAGACAAGAACGTAAGTTCATTACTAGTAATTGATAATAACAATAACACCATAGGAATAGTGACTGAACGAGACTTGGTAAGAAAGGTATGTGTTAATGATGCAAGTAGCAAACATACCATGATACAAGAGATAACGTCTTCTCCTTTAATTACTATCGATGCCATATCATCAATAGAAGTAGCCGCAGACGTAATGACACAGAATAAAGTAAGACATTTACTTGTTGTAGAGGATAACGATATCAATAAACCTCTTGGTATAATTACTCCTGGAGACTTTACTGACTATTTGAAAGAAAATTTGAATATAGATGATGTAAATGCCAAGATAATAGAATCTATAAAAGAGGAACAAGGGGAAATAAAATAATCTATTATTGATTTTTGGGTTCTTATTTTTTACAGTTATTATACTACCAATGAAGATGACAAAGAAGTAGGTACTAAGCCTCATCTACTTCTTGAGTATTTGGGGAAACATCAGATTTTTGCTCGCTAATCTACCAGTATTATTCATAAATAGGAGAATGGTTTTGTTTAGATTGTGCTTTTGTTATCTTGCTGGATTTAAAACGCTTGTAATCGGTGCTATGCCTCTTTAGTTTATCTGAATGTCTTCTAAGAGAATACGGCGACATATCATTTTTCTCTTCTCCTTTTTTTGTTCTTCTGTTGGTTTGTCTCCATTACTACGATTTGGTTCTGAGTTAAATAAGTGGTGGTTAGTTAATCCTTCATCAATAAAGGTGTACTCAAAGTTTTTTTGTTTATCTGTTATTATTCTTATTTGTCCATTTTTATTTTTTGATTTTACTTTGCTTCCCATTATTGTATCTCACTTTTCTTTTTGGCATTCTTTCGAAATTTGATACGGAAATGCAGATTAGGACCTGCGTGTATGCAGCTATTGAATTAACTTAACTAACCATGTTAAGCCAGCTTTTTAAATCATCTTGCAATTCCTGATATATATGAAGTTCGACATCTTTAGCAGAAAGAAATTCAAGTGCAATGTATGCGGAGATAAATTTAAGACTGATACACAGGTAGAACAACATCATAAAATTGCCCATCCTAGGTAATGCTCATGGTTTGTTTGTTCATAAAGACAAAAAGGCAATTGTTTTATAGTTAATGATTAATACATATATGTGCACTCGCATATAGAATATAATGGCTGCAGCTTCAAATCGCAAACGTTCTGCTAAAGAATATCGCTGTAGCATATGTAACAAAATTTTTGATAGTGCAGAGATATTAAATTCGCATGTTACTATGGAGCATAGTCAGAAAAGTCATGCTCCTGCAGGTGTAGGTTAGCTAAAAACTAATCAGTTGCTTTGTAACTTGTACAACGTACACCTCTCTATAAAGCCTTTAAGACAAGCAATTGCTTTGACAGGGGTGAGTGACACAGCCACGTCGGTATTTGGTCTCTATGAACTTCTAATTTACAGTATAAAATATACTATCTCAACAATATTTAAAAATTTAAGATGTTAATTCCGAAGTTGATTATCGACAAAAGATAGGACATATTGCTTATAATGTAGTTCCGTATATTACCGTACTTTTGATAATGTTGT
>JBKPMK010000226.1:0-6835 GCA_046732115.1 Thermoproteota archaeon | reverse complement strand
GCAGCGTCTGTACTTTATATGTCATCTATGAAGACTGGCGAAAATATAACTCAAGGTGACCTCTCAGATGCAGCAGGAGTTACAGAAGTGACTCTCAGGAATAGATACAAAGACTTGATGAATCGCCTTGAGCTAAATTAGCGATATAGGCGTCTACACATGTTCTCTTTGGGCTTAATGCCTAAATGTGAACGCTATCGCCAATAGCATAGATAATTTCTTGCTTTGACGACAGAAAGTGCTTATCTAATTCGTTTAATCTTTCCATAGAATCATCATTTTTCTGGAGATTAGAAAAAGAGGAATCATTTCTAATTTTTTGCAAAAGCATAAGGACTTGCTCAGTTGTAACACCATGTTTTATGTCATAACCTATTTGTTTACAAACATTTGCTAATCCACCATAGCGTTTATTCTGTCTTTTCTCCCATCTATTAGCATCAGCAGATAATCCTGTCACAAATTTGATTATTGTCTTTTCCATGTGCTGAACATGCCATTCTCTCATAGGAAAACTGTTTTGTACCAAAAAATTCATTAAAGATATAGATTGTGAGATAACATAAATGTAACTCTCCTGAAATTTACAATAATATACCTGTTATCTAGAAAATTGACATCTTACGTTTCTAACCCTCATGTTTTCTTTACCAACTATATTTACGACCTCCCAAACTGTAAATAGGATTAGTCCAGGTTTCTATGGAATTAGCTAATTAGCTCACTCTATTTGGGTTTGCTGTTCGACTAAATATACCGCGTGTCAACTAGGCTAGTGAAGTCAAACATGACTATAAATACGAAATAACCATGGATATGATTATATATAATTAAATATATATGCTAGACCACTAATAATACAATAAGGAACAGCAACAAAAACGTACATGCTGTACATACTTTATTTAAAAGTAATGCTTTGCTTCAGTATATGCACGGTATTCCCAAAGGCAATATGGCTATTAGTAGGGATGCTTAGGTCACAAAATCTGAGGAATCTTCTGAAGGAGGAAGCAGCGCCGATGGAGTAGTAATCAAGGATATTGATAGTAGCAGTTGCGGTGGTGATGAGGTAGTAATAATAAAGATAGGGATATCGGTGACTACAGTATCGACAATAGCAGCAGCGTGAGAGGTGTGAATCATCATAATTGGTCTATCAGACAGTTCTTTATCTACTGCTCACGTTATCTCTCCTAACAACCACTCATTGTTAGCGTCGTGAAAGGTGCTGCATACATGTATCTAAGGTTTCCGTTCCAACAAGCCTCTAGACTACATGACCATAAATTATAGAACTTGCAAAACATTCAACATCATCATTTGCACAAATACAAAAAAAACGATTGTAATATAATAATAAGAGTCACATTATAATTGATGATTATATGAAAATTGACAACCGATTTGCAAAAGAGCATATTTATAAGTGGACTAGAGCATGGAATGATCATAATCTAAGAGAAGTTATTTCTCTTTACTCGGAGAATATAACATTCTCTAGTCCTAAAATTAAATCAGTATATCCTAACCGAGATTCGACAACAATAACAAACAAGAAAGATCTGGAAGGATACTTTTCATCAGGTTTAAAGAAATTTCCAATGTTACAATTCATGCCAATAGACTATTTCTTAAAAAATCATAGTAGTATTAGAATATAACGCAACTCATGATAAAAAGATACAGTGGCCCGTGATCGAAAAATTTACATTCGACGAAGATGCATTGATAGAAAAATCTACCGTATATTATGGCGCAGAAGATTGGATAGGAAACTCTAGGCTATATTAAATAGTATAAATACCATTAAACTCGGAATAGATTAGAAGATTATAGAATATGATGGACATATTAATATCCCAGACTAACGTATTAATTCGCTACAGCTTCCTTATTAAAATAATGACTCATCATCCCGCATTATTCTCGTGAATCCGCAGAGTTGTAAAATAATCGAAACTGATTTTAGGCATCGTATATAAACTCAAGATATGTCAAATGAAGATGGTGAGGAAATCCGAATTAACGCATATGATGAGAACGAGGAAGATGAGGATGAAGATGATGAAGAATTAACTGAAGAACAGGGTTTTGCTGCTCAACCAGTGGAAATAGTCAGAGAAGAGATAGTTACAGTAACAAAAGATCCTAATACAGAAGAAAAAATGTCAGTGCTAGATGATAGTGAAGGGGATGATCATAGTGACCATCTGTATGAGCTAGCCAAAGCACAATCTGTTCAGCTTAACAAATTAACTGAAATAGTTGAATCATTACAGGCTCAAATAAAACAATTAGGAGAGACAAGGAAGAGTAACCGCAAAAGTACCCCGGCAACAAGAAATCCTGTGAAACAAAAGAAGGAAAGGATAGCAGCAAAAAAAGCAAAAGGAAGGAGGAGCAAGAAGAATAAGGCATAAATTATCTATGGGGATTTGAGCAACTAGCAACAAATGCGTTACTAACTCAGCATGTGGGCCTATCTGGTTCTTACAGCTGACAGTAGAAGACAATTTAACTAAACAAATCGAACCTAGAGGAATTTACATCTAGTCTGAATTCAGATCAATACAAAAAGACATCCAATAAAATGCTGTCTGATTGCTAATAATACACTAATGCAGTAAATACAAAAGAAGAGCCTATTCATACCGACTTGTTACTTTTGCACTAGTTGCTTTCACAACAAAGATGATAGACTGGTTTTTTACAAATATCAAATCAATGATAAGTTGTCACCAAGTCATAAAAGTGGAATTGTAATTATCTGCAGTTTATCACCTATGTTTAATGGTCGTAGAGTACAGACGATCCCCAGATCGTGGGTCTTTTCCATCTTATGCTAATCTTTTAGACGGTTACTTACCAACTGAACCATGATTAGGGTTAACATAATTATTGCATGCTAGAATATATTTTCTGACAGGCGTCTTTGAAGTAAGTTTGATTCTAGGCATAGGTCAAGATAAGACAGCATAGGTCAAGATAAGACAGATAAAAGTACAATAGCGTGTTCTATATAACTTCGAGTCACTGTGTATATCGGCATTATGCTTGATTTGACAAAAGCTCGTATACATGATACATACTTTTAGGATCAGAATGAGAAAGATATTTCCACCTTATTGGATCGAGATTCATTTCTTTGAACTTTATAGTCTGTAAAAACTCCTCATTGTGCGCTGATGAAAGAAGGATATTGTGAATAGATTCACCGACTAACACCTGGTTAGGATGTGCTAAAGATGCGATCTTTGAAGCCAAACTTATACTAGAACCTACTATGTCTATGTAAGATCTCTCTAAACTCTTTCCGTAAAGTACAACTAAACCATAACCGTAAGCCAGTCCTATTCTTACTGTGATTTCAGGTAAATCATTAGTCTTAAAGACTGGATCAATAACTTCTCTTATGATTTCCAAAATTGCTCTTGAACAATTTAATGCATTTTTGCATGCTTTGGTCGGATCATATTCTGCAGGGAATAATACAATAACTGCATCGCCTTCATATTTGAATACGTATCCACCATAACCTTGTACAGCAATACTTATTTCTTGTGCGAAAGTTTGGACTATTAAAGCAAATTTGTTTTCTGGTAGGGAGAGGCTCATTTGTGTAGAGTTATTGATATCTACAAACATGATCACCAGATTTGTTTTGCTGTTTACATGTCTTTTAAGTAATTTTTTCGATTCTTGAGTTGACATGTTAAGCTGAATACCCGCGTTTAGAGTTTTTGTTATCCTAGCGCGAATTTGGTCCAATACAGGCGGATCTATAAAACTCATAAATAGTCATCTTTGTTACTAGTCAAGAATTTACACCCTAATAATATTATTATCTATTACGACGAACCATTATTAATTTAAATTCAGTTTTATCATAAATGATAATATTAATAGCAATTGAATATATTGTGTATATACCAGCTAGTAGACGTCATCTTATAGATCTTCACGACAGTAGAAATCTGTATGGTTAGAATAAGAATTGATAAGGTATATAGGCAAATTATAGCTGCCATTACATCCTGCTATTGATAAAAAATATTAGATAGTGAGCAAATCAAGAAAATATTATACTCTATAATAGGAGATGAAGTAGGTAAGGAAAAAATTCAAACGGAGATCACCTTAGACATTGGATCATCACAAAAATATATAGACATCATAATGAACAAATGTATTTCGAAGTTATCTTTTGAATCAAACGATGCTAGCGGTGGCGCTTCTTCATTTCATGCTTACTATATGCACTCTACCATCAGAAAGAAGAATCACACCAAAAAATAATTTAGTTCTCGATATAGTTGTGCCACATTTACAAAGATTGAATACAAAAACCGGAGCAATCACTCATTATTCAGTTTATAAAAGAAGACCAAGAATTGAATAAAATTCCATTACAGCCAAACTATAAAAATATATGGTTAATATCTGCCAAACCACTTTCATCAACAAAATATACCACTTATAGTGTATTGTCAAATGCTGGATTAAACAATAGATACTCTGATATTATAATAGATGTTTATGACTTTCTAAAACAAACCGGTGACAAGAGCTTCAGATTGATTCACTGACCACACTATAATTTGATATATGATTATTTTTCTAGCAGTATCTACAGCGCACTAGAGCGTAAGAATAATAGCCTTTCAATCGGCCGTATTGTACGTTAATTCAAAAGTATTAATGGATACAACTATAAAACGTTCTAATGATAAGAAAGACTGCTTGTTTAGAAAATCAATGTCGTGCAATAATCTGGCTGTCCCCCCAATGATAATCCTTTTGAAATATCACATTTAGATTATAGGAGTTCAGAAAATCTATCACTTGCTGATAATTATCTTTGCCATGTATTTCTATGAAGAGAGCAAGGTCTTTACTGGTAGTTAATACGTCAGTAGCCCCCTTTAGTACATCAAGTTCAGCCCCTTCGACATCAATTTTAACCCAATTGACTCGTTCCTTTGGTATTTTATTTTGCTCTAGTATGCTATCAAGTGTATCTGCATTTACTTCCACAAATGTTCCCTTCGTCTTTTCTTCCCCAGTTACTCTCTCTGATATTATCGTATAATTACTGTAGATCTTTACCTTCATTTTTGTTGAATAAACAGCATAATTTAAACATGTGACATTGGTTAGACTGTTTAGTTTTATATTGCGATTTAACATCGCATAATTCGTAGGATGCGCTTCAATAGCAACTACTTTTCCACTTTGACCAACTTGCCTTGAAGATGGTATGGTATAAAGCCCAAAGGCTGCCCCAATGTCGACAACTACATCTCCTTTTTGAGGGTTGAAATACTTTCGTACGTCCTCTTCGTGAATAGTCATACTGGCATACATATCTGGAATTAAGAAATTGGCTATTTTCCTTGTTACTAGACTATAGAATTTATACTCATATCTTGGCATATTAAATACTAGAAGGAACGAATTATCCAATCCCAGCAATTCTATGGACTTGTACAAAAAGCCTATAAAACTAATTCTTCTTTGACTGTATAGCTGATCTCGTCTTTTTTTACCCAAAACCAATTTGCATACAGCTGCTATACCCAAATAGACCTTTTTGATACAGAAAAATACAAGTTTATCTTTACTATTTGCACCCGTTGCTTCTGTTAGGAGTAATTTATCTATATTCATAGCTGGTAGTGTTGCATTCCGTATAAATTAATATGTATATTATTATCCTTATGCCACACGGTACAGTTGAATTGATTTATAATTACAGATCTTGTGTGAATTATTAACTATTTTACTAGTACTGAACAAGCTATACTCAGGGAATTCACCAAATCATTCCTAAGCTGGCAGGGATAAAGACAATTACCATGTCCTGTCATAATCTATAACTATAATGCTGGCATCTAGAGCATTTCTTCATACGATGAGCGGGCAGAGCCTTTAATCCCATTATTTTGATAATATATCTCAGGGAGAGAATAAACAAAACCAACATGTACGCAATCAGATCTCTCATCTAGCAAACACTGCAACTCCCCTTCTTTTAGCAAAACTTCTGCAATCCTATTTCGCTTATTGTCTTTTAATACAACCCTATTCTGATCTATAGATAGTTTTTCCATATACGGAGCATGCTTGGCAAATGCTTCATACTTTACCATCATCTCCTCCATCATACTTGTAAGATATCCAGAGAAGCTTCTTATGCCTTTGAGTTCTAATCCTTTTTTGTTTTCCTCATATACTTTAAAGAATTTTGCATATACGTTTTCGCTTACTGTAATAGACTTAAATCCAGGTTTTGGCATGAAGGAGCAGTACGGTAATATACGGCAATATGATATAAGCATTATGCCGACGACTTTTTTAGCATAGATGAGATATAGAGAAAAATAGATTCCAACTATGTATCCAAATTAATTTCTTGAGCTTTATCTGTTCACACAAGATGAACTGCAGCTACTGCTCCCATCAATAACAGAGAATAGTAATATCCGTATCCATCATACCATATATTCCAGTTATCAAGGTAAGAGGAAGAATTATTGTAGCGATCACTGTAAGTGTTCTGATGGTTTCATTTAGGTTTGCATTCAAAGACGAGTTATAAGCTTCCCGCAAGTTGAGAACTCTCTGGTGCATATTCTCCACGTTGTTTTGTAAGTATGTCACTCTATCATTCAACCAGCGAATATGTCTTATTGAATCCTTACTAAATTTCGTCTGTACTACTAAATTGATAATATCTGCAAATGCTGATGTTATCATTACAAGAGTATTTTCTAAAAAGCTGATGTTTCTTCTAATTAAAAGTATGTCTGAGAGCTGTGACTTTGTAGGCTGA
>JBKPMK010000225.1:0-5314 GCA_046732115.1 Thermoproteota archaeon | reverse complement strand
TAGAATATGAAATCTGATGCAAATCAGATTGAAGGCGAAGCTGCAAGTAAACTATATTCTGAACTTGAGTCGTTAAATAATCAAAAAAAGAAGATAGAAGCAACATATCTTCAACTATTTCCTAAAATAGATTCTTATCTTATACATGATGTACTTATGCGTATTAGTGAGGATCTAGAAAAATATAGAGATAGTGGGCCATTCTATACAATAGAGGTATTCACAAAAGAAGGAACAAATTCTGATTGGTGCAGAAATCATATATTAGAAACCACTGGTACCGTTCCAGCAGTTTATGATAATGGTACTCATTATGTAACACATATGAGAGTGACACCAGACATCCTTAAAAAATTAAATGACTTTGATTTCGTCGAGGAGGTTGTGGGTGACTACACTGGAAGTGGTCCATCATTAGGACCGATGCATAATAGAGGAGAAATCGCCATAAAGCGTAAGGATGACACTAGAATTAAGACATGGTAATGATATTAAGTTATTAGACAAATGTAATATTAGCAAGACCTACCTTACCTACAAATAACTCCTCACCATATCTATTAAAGCTAATCTATTCTAGGTCCTGTTACAATATACATCTGCGAGCCTACCAATGTATTGTCTTTCAAAAAGCCAGGCCATAAACCGAAGCATGAATTCTGATATACCTAAACCACTTGCTCTCTTTATCCAGAGATGTTTGTTACTAGTTTGAGTAACTAGAGAATCAAATATTACTTCTCTTGATATTACTTTGCCTTCATCATGCTGAGATAGAGAAGATAAGAAATAAATGAAATGCAGTTGCTTTTTGCTATTTTACTATCGTTTTTTCAATTTCCTTTATTGTGAAATACCTTCTGCTGCCAAGCTGCATCTGTTTATAAGAACATCAGTTGTTGTTGGACTTACAGAAGTAATCTTGTAATCTTTTCCAATAATGTATTTTGGAACAGTTTGACTATCGAACATTTTTACGTGTAATGCATGAGGACTAGCACATTGGTCATAGACCCTTTGGTTTTGAAGAGTGAGGTTTGCAGTAGTAGAGGTATTATTGTATACTGCATAGGCAACACCAATTATCGTCAAAATTGATACGGATATTATAATGAGAAGAATTGCAAAGGCTTTTTTGTATTTATATACAGATATCGATGTCATCATAGTCATTGTTATTACCATCATATACTAGTTTCAGGTTACTATTAGAGTCTGTTATGAACGCCTTATGATAACTAACCAACCGGTAGTATGATCGTATCTAGTAATACTGCATATATATACATGCATATATATTTGCATATTTAAAATAATGACAAATAAATCTGTCGTATTTCACATAATTCATGCATATAATATTATTGCCTGATTATCAAGTATGCGATCAAGTATGCCTATCCATCTACCTAAAAATATGCATTGTATACATATCATAAACAGACTCTATAAGACATATTCGGGTATGAGCATAAGATATCTATCACACTCGTATAATCAGTGTTATGGAAAAGAAGAAAATAATGGCAAAGAGCATGACATTGCTTGTAACAGTGGCATCGCTGTCAGCTATACTATTAGTAGGAATTAGTATTTCTGCAGCAGGTCTATCACCAGCAAATAACTACTATAGCGGAAGTTCCTACAAAAAAATGACATGTTTGGACAAAGTCCTAGAATTTGGCCAAGAAGGACTAGTACGTGACATAGGTGGCTTCAATGGCGCAGTATTTGAGTGCTCACAAATGCAATGGGCGGGTTCAATCTATGGGCTCGTTGCTAAATAACAGTCATAATCCTATAGGTGATAGAGGATTATGATAAGATCTTTAGTGTTAACTTCGACAGCAGGATTAGTTACTATTCTAACACTTTCTGTTGTACTGCTGCAGTTTCCTTCATTAGCAATAGCACACATTGTTGCTGCTGATACTACTATTAACAACTCTATTAAGATGACAAAACAACAGTCTTTTGTTGATTCAAGTGGTAGACTAAATGTCATAGGCGTAGTAGATAACAATGGGAAGATACCAATTAGTGTCACAGTTAGTCTTAATACTGTAGATAAATCAGGTAGCAGTAGAACACTAATAGATCCTACTTTTGGTAATATTATATATCCATTTACCGGTGCACCGTTTAAATTCGTAATTGAGCTAAATCAACAATCAGTTAAAGGTACTGCTTTTATCTCTAGTGTAAAGCAGATTCCAGTACCATATTATAATGTCATAAGATTAGACTATTCTAACATGCCAGCAGCAGCCAGCAGCAGTAAGGCTATGGTTGGAACGGCGAAGAATATAGGACCATTTGACTTACATGATGTAAGCGTTTATGCATCAGCACATGACAGAAATGGAATCCAGATTGATTCAGTTAAAAGTAATGTAATGCATTTGATAAAGCCTGGTCAAGAAGCACATTTTATTGCTCTTCCAGACTTTACTACTGCCCCACGCATCTACTATTATAGCTGTGCTGGAGTTTCACTTGGTAATGATCCTATGACTACTTTGGATATTGGCAAAGGTCAGTCTATTTTATACGATATAAGAGGTGTAGTAAGGATAAGCGATTTTAAGTACAATGCGTATAATGACAGCATTATATTTGCAGCAAAGCATTATAATCCAGATGGAGGGCCTATAGCTTTGAAGTTGGTTAAGAATTCGGGAAATCCAGCAGCCATATCTGTAATGATGGATGGGAAGATGTACAATAATAATAATAATAATAATAGTAATAACAATAGCGCATTATCAGTAAAAATGCTGGATCCAAAAACAGTACATATAGATCTCTTTGTTCCACCAGGCGACCATAGCCTCCAAATTAAGGGAATTAGGAATGCAGCTTAATTATTCCAGTGTAATCGCAACGAAATGAAGAGCAGCTACACAAGTAATAACAATAGTTACTTGTTTTTCTTCTCCTTTCAGTATTAATCATATTCACTGCCATCCCTAAAACTATAAAACTTCAATGCTAGTCTAAAAGCGTCGAATATATCATTGTAGGATGTAGCTTCTTTATCTAATGTACCATCATTATCCACAGCAGTTCTAAGTGAAGTTATTAGCTTGTCAAATTTGTCTGGATTGATAGCTATTTTGCAACGGTCATCTTCCAGTATCATTTTGCAATGGCTAAAAGTGCGACACTATGCCACTAGGAGAGATTAATCTAGTGTTATACAAGCAATTAAGGAAGCTTTTTTTCATTTTATATCTTTTTCATCCGCCTATTCTATTCATATAATTTAATGTAGGCTTCAATGCATTGGCTCGTATGACACTTATAATGCCTTCTGGTTTCTTTTGCATACTTTCTAAAAATATATCTTGTTATTTCACTATCAGATTTTCCTTCTCGTAACAAACTCCTAATACAACCCATCATCAACATCTCCGCCTCTTCCATTAACAGGATTGTCAGGGAATCGTGTTACAACATATAGTATTATGAAAGCCATATTTCCTGCAATTCCTACATAATACCATATTCTTCCCCATCTCTTTATCATGGGTATTACCCAGAATAGTTGTGCAATGCCTAGGAAGTTAGTATATATAAGAAAGTGATTTTCCTTATACCCTAAGCCATATAGATATCGAAGCAATTTTCTGTTGCAAACCCTATTGTGGTGTTGCCATATTCAGTTGATTCACTGCTAATCCTAGACAGAATCAGGAATACTATTGGTATTAAATATAATATGGAACTTCATATAGCCGCAGACGTATGACAATATCAATTGATAAATCAATAGAGCAGGAACGGAAGGATACAACAACAAGACAGTCAACATACAAAATAAATCCACTAATTTTAAACAGATGGTCTCCTAGGTCTATGACAGGAGAAGAATTAGACGAAGATACTATAACGAGTCTTTTTGAAGCAGCAAGATGGGCTCCTTCTTCGTATAATAATCAACCATGGCGATTCATATATGCTAAGAGAAATACATTGCATTGGGACAAACTTTTTAATCTGTTAGCAGAACCCAACAAAGTTTGGACAAAAAATGCGGCTGTATTAGTTGTAATCATAGCTAGGAAGAATTTTGAGCATAATGAAAAATATTCTATAACACATCAATTTGATGCTGGAGCTGCATGGGAGAATTTAGCTTTGGAAGCATCATCAAGAGGACTGGCAGTACATGGAATGCAAGGATTTGATTATGAGCGAGCTAGAGCCAATTTAGGAGTTCCTGATAATTTTGATGTTATGGCAATGATTGCAATTGGTAAGAGAGGACCAAAGGATAACCTTCCACCGCAACTCCAGCAAAGAGAACTTCCAAACGATAGAAAACCTCTAGCAGAAATTGTAATGGAAGGACATTTTAAAAATATATAGTGACTGGTTGTCAGCATTGTTGTTGCCACAGAATTGCTTTATCAAGGAATCTTAAAATGATAAACCACTATCTCTAAAGTCGTTGCATATTCTGTCCAGGTTTTGTGCTACTTCGTATCTATCTTCTGGGTCATCTGGGGTAGATTCTTTTTGTTGTTTTAGCACGATTCCATCGTCTACTAATTCACGAATAATTGCTTCTACTATTGTATTATATATCACAAAATCCTCAGATTCGTATACTTGACGTCCAAACCCTAATTCCTTATTTGATAGATAACTTTGTAAACGAGTTTGAGAAAATAGTTTGTGTGGAATGAATACTCTTGTGTCGTTATTTCGAATTTCAGAACACAAAATCCTGCAACATGCCTGTTTTATCGTTGCAATGTCTCTATCTATTAGAATCCTTTTGATATCTTCATTTAATATTTGTCGTCTTCTTTTGTCATCATCAACCATGTTTTAGAATGGAAGATAGTATGTATGTATTTTAAAAGTGTTAGGTATGTATGTGAGAGTTTCCAATACTTTTTGCTATAATTCTACATATATTAGAGTTAGTCACAATATAGGAAGACTAAATGCAAATGAAGCACCTTTTCCGTCTAAATTGTTCTCAGCCCATATCTTGCCACCATGAGCTTGTATCATGTTCTTACATATGTATAGTCCTAATCCGATACCTTCTGACGAAGTAGTAGCAAATTTAGTGAACAGCCTTGGCAAAACATTAGCATCTATTCCTGTGCCTGTATCCTTTATCTTGACTACGACAACTTTTTCTCCGCCTTGCTCTGCTTCTACTTTCTTTGTACTGATATCTGCTGTAACAGTTATAGTTCCATCTTCATTTACAAATTTAATTGCATTTTTAAGCAGATTTGATATGATCTGGTATATCCTTGTTTTATCTGCTTCTACAAAAATATCATTTTCTCTT
>JBKPMK010000224.1:0-1597 GCA_046732115.1 Thermoproteota archaeon | reverse complement strand
AAAAAACCTTGACACTATGATGCGAATATCAACGGAAATGGCAAAAGCAATTAATGATCAAATTTCCTATGAGGCATCATCTGCAAATGCATACATTGCAATCGGATCATGGTGTGAGAGAATCGGATATGATGGAAGTGCCGCCTTCTTCTTTGAACAAGCTGCAGAAGAAAATGGACATATGCTAAAACTAATCCATTATCTTAATGGTGTTGGAGCAGAGGCGATAATTCCAGCAATTGAAAAACCTCCAAGTAGTTTCGAATCTCTGGAATCTACTTTCCAATTTGGCCTAAAGAGCGAGCAAACCGTAACCAAGGCTATTTATGATCTAGTTGATATGACTGAAAAAGAAAAAGATCGCTCTACATACTCATTCTTGCAATGGTTTGTAAGTGAACAAATAGAAGAGGAAACATTATTTCACACAATTCTCCAAAAGTTTGACTTACTTGGAAAAGATAAGCTAGCAGTATATCAAATTGACCAATCTCTGGCCTCAGTGAGATCTCAAGTTATGAGCAAGCAGACAAATCTAAAATAACCCTGTACTTAACAGTAAGAATTCTTATCCTCATATTTTTGCAAGTTCGGCCATCTAGCTATCTAACAGGTAAATTTGTTAAGCAAAATGATAAAGCTAAGTATTTCCATTATATCATTAAGCGTGAAAGTGGAATACCCACTGAAATCATGCATAGGAACGAAACATTTGACGAATCCATGTTATGTTCATGTTGACACTAGCATATCTTCTTTTTCTCCCTTATCCTAATATTCTTAAACGAAACACAGGAATCCGTATCATGATTTTGAATTCCAATATATCCTTCAGTATTTCTATTGCCTGTGAATCCTGGTATTACCTTTTTACCATTTAATGTGACGCTATATTTTTGACCTGTTACTTCTATCTCAAATGTGTTCCATTGGCCAACTGGTTTTGATGCTGCTGTGTTTGAAGGAGCTGCAAAGTTGTATATTGAGCCTGTTTTTTGAAGAGGATTGCCGTCAGGCATTGCCATGTCATCAATTTGGATCTCGTATCCAGTATTAACTGCTATTAATGGATCGTTATCTGGATCTGAAAATCTGACGAATATTCCTGAATTGTCATTTATACTACTAGCTTTCCAATCAAGCTTTAGTACAAAATCCTTGTACTTCATTTTAGTATACCATAGTAATCCCATTCCTCCTTCCGATCGCAAGGAATTGTCCGATTCAACAGGTACAAATTTACCAGAGCCTGCCATACTCCAGCCATCCATACTTAGTCCATCAAATAGATAGATGAATTCATTACTATCGTTATTATTACTCATATGCCTTAATATATCTCAAGAAGCAGTAGTATTACCAAATATCGCTTACTAGCTACGCCTATTGAATTGCTAAATTTCTAAAGTCAAGACCTAGATCAGCATATATTACTTGTGTCGCATTGCATTACACATTTGTAGACAGTATAAACGAAATTAAGTTTGCAATTAAGGAGTTTAGAAAACTGTATGAAAAAGCGCTAATAACAGATCGTTCATTTGTGCCAAGATCCAAAGAAAAATAGAGCGCTCGAATAAGACTTTCAGAAATTCAG
>JBKPMK010000223.1:0-2092 GCA_046732115.1 Thermoproteota archaeon | reverse complement strand
TAAAGAATTTTACAATGTTATAGACGTCCCTTCTTATTAATTCAGCAGCATTAGGATGTCTTCTCGAAACAGCCTGAGGCCAGTCAATAATCCATATGTTGTTGTTGCTATCTAATAATACATTATATTCGCTTAAATCGCAGTTAATAATATTGTGTTTATAAGCTATTCCTATATTATATAAAATATTTTGTAGAGTTTCTTTTGGGTTATTTAGCTTTTTAATATCTATGAGTCTTAAGCCATCTTCTATTCTATTCATGATTATGCAGTGCATAGCACGATAATATATGGCTGGGCTCCTAATTCTTGTATGCCTTAACTGATCAAGCACATCACACTCTTTTTTGGCTGCATCTATATTGATCAGCAACCAGTGATGAATATTCTGACCAGCAGCAAAAGCTCTTTTTCTTCTAGCTTCTCTAAAGCTAGTTCTACCGATCCGAAATAATTTAAGTGCACGTCTCTCTTTCGTAGGGGTAATTGCTTCTAATACATCCGATTCTTTACCTACCCCGATAGGCTTCCCTATTCCTACAATGATGTCATTATCAGCAAGCATTTTTAACGCAATTGCGTCAAGACCCATCATAAGTAAAGAAAATCCGATTTGATTCTTGCCAATTAACTTCATTTCATGTAATCGGCTAATCCTAAAGTTAACTATGTCTTCGTGCATTTTTGAATAAGCTACTATTTCATCTTTGGTGAGTGATTCATGTTGCTTTAGTCCCGAAGCAAGAACTCGGAGCAACTTATAATCTTCGGATTCTAGGTTCTTCACTAATTTAGCTGCAACTTCCGCAGAAGACATATCTGACTAATTCAGGCTTTTCATTATTAAATGATCCAAAAATGAAATATGAAAAAAGTCACAGTACATACAAATAATCCTATGATTCCCTGAACTGATGTTGCAGTCACTTGAAAGGTAGTAGACATAGATATAGGTTATTCTTGTAAAGTTTTCACCTGTTAACATTGCACCGTTAGCAAAACATATTGTTCAATGAGTGAAAATGAACGGAGTAGGATACTAAAGAATCCCCATTTGTATGGCAGACTAGGTAAAGTAGTGAAGATGTTGTTTACATCGCTAGCGATAATTTTCATTTGTTAGATAATACTATGTAATAGATAGTGGTAATGTTATATTGTAAGAGATGGTGTTCAATGCGTAACGAAAATAGCAATAGTGAAGTAAATATAGAACAGGATCTGATGTTAGCCGAACAAGAGCAAGAACTTCCTGCAATTATTGAGGAAAAGAAAAGAAGAGGAACACTCAAAACAGGATACACTACAGGCACGTCTGCAACTGCTGCAACTAAGGCAGCGCTTTTAGCTTTGATTTCAGGCAAGGCTGCTGATATTGTCTTTGTTAGTTTGCCCAAAGGAGGTATGGCTAAGCTAAGAATCGCATGGACAAAAAATGAAAAAAATGGCTCCTGTACGTCTGCAGTTATCAAAAATGCTGGAGATGATCCGGATATAACACATGGTGCTGAAATCTGCTCTACTGTTTCATTGACTGATCAAGTCGGAAAGATTACAATTGATGGTGGTATAGGAGTTGGCAAGGTGACAAAACCGGGGATAGGCCTAGAAATTGGTAAAGCCGCAATCAACCAAACACCAATGAAAATGATAGAACAAGCAGTCATAGATGTGGCTGCTAAAAAATTAAATAATAGTGGTATAAACGTCATTATTTCCGTTCCTAAAGGTGAAGAATTAGCAAAAAAAACTGATAATCCTAGACTGGGTATCATCGGTGGCATATCTATACTCGGCACCACTGGTATTGTGTTGCCTTATTCTACGGCATCTTTTGCTGCATCGATCAGACAAAGCCTTGATGTAGCGATTGCAATGGGCATAGATATGGTTGTGCTTACCACAGGCGGAAGAAGTGAAGATTTTGCCAAAGAACTATTTGCGAAACTACTACCCGATCACGCATTTATTCAAATTGGGGATTTTGCTGGTTATGCCATAAAACAATGTGCCAACAAGAAAATTCATAAAGCAGTAATAGCAGGATTCATTGGAAAATTAACAAAAATGGCTATGGGTATCAAGCAAACAC
>JBKPMK010000222.1:0-5264 GCA_046732115.1 Thermoproteota archaeon | reverse complement strand
ATGTATTCAATAACTCTGATAGATTGTATTAAACATAGAATCTTTTTAGAAATCGTTATACAATCTAGAGGCTAACTCTTCGTACTTCTATGATAGAGAGTAAAGTGGAAACAACAACAACCGACATAGACATGTAGATCTAATTCTTTAACATGTTACCATTGTTACACAGAATATTTTATACATTTGAAACTAGAATGGGTAGATATTATAATCTGTTATCCCAAAAACCATACTGTTGCATAAATGTATAATAAAATCTTCAAATTTGCTGCTTCCATAGGTGTCTGTCAATTTGCTGGTATAATTGGATCCTTATTCACTGCTTCGACAGTTTCTTCTTGGTATCCTACCTTAATAAAACCTAATTTTAGTCCTCCAAGCTGGTTGTTTGCACCCGTATGGGTTTTACTATATTTCCTAATGGGTATATCCTTATATTTTATATGGCAAAATAGAGCAAGAGACAATAAAAAATCATTGATTATATTTGGAATTCAATTGATACTAAATGTTTTTTGGTCGTTCTTGTTTTTTGGACTAAGGTCTCCTTTGTATGGATTAATTGATATTCTGTTTCTGCTCGCAGCAATAATATTAACAGTAGTGCTTTCATTTAAGATCTCTTATTATGCGGCAATTCTTTTAATTCCGTATTTAGCATGGGTATGTTTTGCTACAATTTTAAATTATTCGATTATGTCATTGAACTATTCGCATTAGATAGTGTTCAAACTGGCTGAATTTGTAGCTAATATTGAATCGTATTATCATTACATAATAGGGATATTATAATTTTGTTAGAAGCCATGTATTTCTTGTTGCATATTATTTTATTTAGTCATTCATGCTCAGAAATATCCAACAAAGAAAACCTTTAAAGCTCGGATATATTGTATCAGTTAAGTTTTTCTATCGGAGGAGGATTCTATTGAATCTAAGTTATAACTTAAGGATTTATACTGCCATTCATTCGTTTATTCATTTATTCCGTTATGGCTGATCTCTGCTTGTGCTGCTTGAACTGGTTGTATTCGGCTAGGAGTTTTTTGAGATCCCTTATTGCTTCCTCTAATTCCGCGCGCAGAATGCGATTGTCTGTACCTTTGCTCGCATTCTCCTTTTCCCTTAGTTTTAGTTTTTCTCGAAACTGCTCGATTATGCTGTTATAATTATTGATAACGTCAAGATACCGAAATTTCTCCCAATTATCATCTTTCGCCATACGGTTGTACCAGCGCTCGGCTTCCGGATCATGTCGATGTTGGAACAACTAACTAGAACACCGATTGCTGATCTGGTTGCTGCTGCTGTTCTGGTTGTTGTGGTGGTTGCTGTTTATTATTATTATTTTTATTACTATTATTCTTATTTCTGATATAGTTCAAAGCACTATCTATAGTCGAGGCATTAGACAATAATTCCAACTTTACCAAATGAGTATCCTTGAATAATTCCATTGCCTGCAACTTCTCGCGGTTGTCGTATGATGTCTGCAGTATTTCAAATGCATGTCGTAGTATCGTGTCAAGCGCAGAGAGGCATATCTGGTATTGCTCTGGTAAGTGCTCGGTGGTGTATTCCCAGTTAAAAAACTTCCTCACGACTTTCAGAACTATTATTACATTGCTTATAAGTAGTCTGAGCTGATGAGATCATTACTATCAAAGACAAGAACGAAATATATTTTATAGAGAAAGGCATGGGATAACCAATTATCCTCATACATGGAACCCTGAGTGATTTCCGAGAGTGGCAATTTCAGATTAGTAAATTCACACAAAATTATTGCGTCATTTCATATAGCAGACGGTACGGTCACCCAAACCAATGGATTGGTAATGGTGAGGATAATACCATACCAAATAATGTTGCTGACTTAGTAGATCTAATAATCAAAAGATTAAACCTTGGTCCAGCTCATATAATTGGTCACTCGTATGGAGCATTTATCGCGCTTTATCTTGCATTTGAGCATCCAGATTTGGTAAAAACACTTGTTTTAGGTGAACCACCTGTCCTTTCATTACTTGAAGGCAATCCATCTTATTATTCCAAAGATATAGAGAATACATTTAGACATTCGTTAGTAAGGGAAGCTATTGACAGAGGAGATGCAGAAAACGCAGCACGAATATTTCTAGATGGAGTCATAGGCACTGAAGGGTACTTCAATCAGCTTCCGTCTGATGCTCGTACAATGATAATGGAGAACGTAAAATCCCTTAGTGGAGAATTGGCTTCCATCACCCAACGCTTTACATGTGAAGATGCTAAAAGAGTTAGAGTGCTGACGTTGTTAGTAAAAGGCGAACAAAGTCCAAAGTTATTTCACAATATAATAGATATACTCGCAGGCTGTCTACCAAATAACGAACAGGCTACAATTCCAGGAGAATCTCATGAACTAGGACGTATGGAAAAGCCTGAAGTGTTCAATAGAATAGTACTGGAATTTCTGTCAAAACCTAGATGAATGAAACTGTAGATACTGGAAAACAGTTAATGACTTTAGTTATTTTACTTGGATACAAAGTAGGTTTAGGCCTACGAAATATCCTTAGTAGCACACAGAAAGTGAAGGGATCTTGCAGAGTCTACAGGGATTTTTCGAATTATAAATTTCATGACACATACCGTCAAAAACCTGACATTCTAATCCTTTTGCTCAATCCCAATTTCTGAAGTATCTTCCTTTTTTCTCAGTTTGGACAGCAGTGAATAGGGTATGATTAATGCTGCGCCAGACGCTACTATTAATAATGCTATAGTTATTATCCCATAGTTTATTATTATAGTAGAATAGTAATGGCATGAATATAAATTTATTATTATATTTATCTGAGGTTACAGCCTTGCAAACATCGTTTGAGATTCGACATATTCAATGCTGCCCCTAACTGCTAGGATCTATCAATACCAACAAAAAATTGAGATAAATTCCTAATTTGCCTGGGCACATTTTACATCATTTGATCTCTACTGTTGTTCCCTCTTCTTCTAGTTTTGTAGGATTTTTCTTTGGAAGCTCAATATGTAGTACTCCATTACTCATTTTAGCCCTAACTTTAGAGGATACTATCTGCTCAGGAACTGGGATCTTGCGATAGAATGAGTTATACGAACGTTCATTGTATACAAATCTCTTTCTCCTATCCTCTGATTCTTCTTCTTTTGATTGTTCGCCAGAGATTTCAAGTGAGTCTTTGGTTGCTTTTACTTTTACCTTTTCTTTTTCTATTCCAGGTACTTCTACTTTTAACTCGTATCTATCTTCTTTATCGACCATATCAAAAATCGGCATTCTTACCATACTTTGATCGTTATTCTCTTCAGTTGTTGATAGAGACGGAAAGCGCCAGTCCCATAAAGATGATGACGATGACCAAGGCATCATCATATCTTCAATATCTGTTCTAAAACTATCAAAAATGTCATCCATGCGTCTGGTCTGCAAAGATCTTTGAGATTCTATTGCTCTTTCTCTATCACTGCCAATTCTACCACTCTTACCTTCACTACCTCTTGTTTTAAAGTCTTGAAGGCGGGGTCTATACGCACTTACACCATCTCTCACTCTTCTAACATTTGTCTTAGATTTCTTAGTTGATGATGTAGTCATGTAAGTTTACACCAATTATTATGAAGAATAGTGATATATGAATTTTAAAATAATTAATGCCAAATCTGTAAAATAGACATAGAAGTCTACATCTCATTTGTTTGAACTGCTTTTTCTCGTCTATTGAACCAAATTATATACACTAACCTGAACAACATAGTGATCAATTATACTCAAGCCATGACCTTATCAGTTCCTACTGTTATTTCAAACAGTGCTTTTTTCTCCTGGATCAATATCAGATGGATTTGTAAATGAAAAGTTTGTTCTTATTACTTTGTTATTGCTGTCATAAAGCATTGCAGATACTTGAACAAATTTGGCTGATTAAGTACCATTATTTTGTACTTCTGCAACAATATGATATTGTGGCAAATTTGGCTCGTTGTCATTAAATCCATTATCGCTGACGATAACTAATCCTTTCTTTTGTTGTGCAAATACTGTATGAGATACTGTTAATAACAAAAGAGAGATGATTGCAGCAAGAAAGACGGATTTATTCAATCTATGGTATAATTAATAACACTTACTATTTCTGTTCTTCTGTGTCAGTATCTGTACTGAGAACTTATTTTGATGCATGCAAATGAAATTGGTGAACTTCGAGTCTGATTAAGCTTTAAACATATTCGAGAATAATCTATATTTCTGCATTGAAAAATGAAAGATTCATCACAGATAGAAAGTGTTGATAAAAGCTGTACCTGCAGCTTCCTAGAATATGGTCTTGCTTATAATTTTAGAAATGTTGCCCCGAATTTCTGACTATAAATTTAAACATGTTTAACTTGAGTAAAATTTACTTTTCTAAATATCTTTACTTAAAGTAACCATTTGTTCTTCTTTGCTACTTTTCAAAACAGTCATTAATTCTGTTTCCAAAATATATGGTAATTTACGTATCTTGTTTTCTACTATGTTTCTTATATCGTTCAAATCTTTAGCACGGATTTTTAAAAATAAATCAAATGTATTATGCATTTCATGTATCTCAAGTATTTCTTCTATATTTGATAGTTCGTCAGTAACCTGATCGGCAAAACCTGATTTGATATTTATTCCAGCAAAAACCAAATGATCATATCCTAAAAGATCATTATTTAGAGATAATGTGAATCTGCGAATAATTCCTTTATCTATTAATTTTCTTACCCTTAAATGTACGGTAGCGTCAGATATGCCGATTTGTTTGGCTATTTCAACAAACGCTGTTGATGAATCCTTAGCTAGGATATACATTATCTGAAGATCAACGTCGTCTAGCGCTATGCCATGACTGTTAAACTTCATATGTATATTAGATTGTCGAAATTTATATAGTTTTTAAAACTTTATGCATAAATTCTCAATTTTTTGTCGGAGTTACGTATCATATATCTAAAGAGTTGTTCATAAATATCAGTTTTCCAACCGAAACATATTCCTTAATTTTGTGGGAATATGAATACCATTCCATTCCATTGTCCCCGAATTTTTGGCACAATTTTATTGTGTTGTTGGTTGGAATCCTATTTTCTATCTAACTATTAACTTAACTGCTATTCCCAGATAGTTCTGTGCTTTGGAGATGCATTATTGGTCCAAAGGTCTTGCCATTATCACTGCTTATTCTAAGAACTGGTTCATTTGATGTTTTGTT
>JBKPMK010000221.1:0-5580 GCA_046732115.1 Thermoproteota archaeon | reverse complement strand
CTATAATGGCAATCAAAAGAAATGCGTTCCAGATAACTGTCCAAATGGCCAAAGCTTTGATTCCAGTCTAGGCAAATGTGCACCAAGTCCACCCCTATGTCCACAGAATCAACATTTTGATATCAACCAAAGAAAATGCATTCTAGACCGCATTATATGTCCGCCGCCCTTTCACTATGATCCTTTCTTAAAGAGATGTCTACCGCCACCACCACGATGTCCACCATGTCCACCAGGCTTCCACTGTGATCCTTTCCTACATAGATGCATTCGAAACCCATGTCAGCCAGGATTCTATCTTACTCGAGATGGATGTAAACCAATATGTGGTCACGGCACTCATTGGGAGGATGGCAAATGCGTAGCAAACAGAAACAATCATCATGACACTGAAAAGATAAAGACTGAAGTGCAAACTGTAATCAATAACTTCATTGTAAATCAAACCCAGGCTCCAACAACAAATGCAACAGGTCAGCCAACCTTCTTACTGCTGCTAAGTACAGCTCAGCTATGCCAGTTAGCAGGTGACAGTCAATGCGCATATGAACAAGGCAATTTCAATACCGTATCTTTGACAACAAAGCTGCAGTCCGGAGTATGGAATATTATAGGCCAAGTCAAAAACGTAGGAACAGCAACACAAAATGGTGTGCAGGTAACGTCGGACTTCTATGACACTTCAGGCAATAACGTAGGTGGTAACAAGACTGTAACAGTTAGTCCATCCAATCTAAACACTCAGCAAACAGGCACATTCATAATCACGGCTCCAGTAGCAGACATGAAAGGTACGGCTTCATTTATCAGACTAGAATATGAATCCAACCCATAATGGGATAACAGCATAACATAGGTGTATGGATGAAACAACAGCTAACAGCTAACGGCTAAACTCCTTCTCCTACTAGTTGTTCATATTAGTGATAGTAGCTCCTCTTATAAACACTTGCTGCATACATATTTATTTACACCCAACTATCACTCAATTTTCGCTAATTAGGATCAATCTATTGTTAAATTCGATGGCAAGGCTTTTTTGTTTTAGCTTCAAACGAACTTTGTTTGCAAAGCTTATCATATTGTGCTCATCTATATTCGAGGTATGTATTTCAGCACGTATGTACTTGACAGGTTCAAATTTACCCTCAAAATAACCGTCAAACTCGATTAGTGACATTCCTCCATATTTGGAAGCCATGTCCCGCACAACCTCAAGATATCCCTCAACTCTCGGCAAATAGAACTTGATGGAATCAAATAGTACTTTTACCTTAAAATCTAGGGAATGCTTGCCTTTGGTTTTATTCATAAATCCTATCACTGTTGTTGAACACAATCAAATCTTTTGTTGTTTTTCGGGGACCTGATTAGAACAGGACCTTTAATTATTTGAGCTTTGTATTCAATGTTCTAATATGTAATGATGTGCTACACATATTTATTTATGGTTCAAAGTGCTCTTGATTTGAATAATGTTGGCTACTATTAGATGCCCTCAACAGTAGCCAATTGTCCACTCGTACTTCTTATTTCTACTTTAATTATTTGATGTATTGGTATGCATTCGGATTTAGTCAATATTTGAGAAATAGCAACTAATTTTATCAAGAATAGCGATCTACTTTAGTGAAGAGTAACGATAAAATTAAATGGGCACTCCTTTTGTAGGGAAACACTAGAATGACATGATTGTACGAGTCCCGTTGCGTCAACGCTGCTGTGGCGACCTGATCGTATGAGTTGGTGAAAAATTTGCCCCAGTTCCTTATTACTCGTCTGCTTTTGAAGGTTTATCGGCCGCAATATAACATAACTAATATGGTCATTATCTGCTAATGGTAATACTTAGCTACCTTGTAATCCTTATATTTGGCCTTTATGTAAATGATAGATTTGAAATTATCTTTATGATGCAGCACTTACAGGCAACCTAAAGATGGTGATATCGAAATAACATCGTAGATGTATATTTTACATCAATAAGAAGACTAGGAAGAAGGAACTATTCTATATATTATTCCATTAAGTGTAAGAATATACAAATATCCATCTCCAGGTCCTACCTGCATATCTGTAATTACACCAAATCCTTGTCCTAACAGTGCTCCTCCTTCTTTGAGGTCTTCTGGATTATTTGCTATTTTGTCTGCAAGAGGACTGTCTAACGATAAGCCTGTTCTGTCTTCATTTAGTTTAAAATTGTATAGACGGCCGTAATCTACATCTCCAACAAACATTGTATTTTCATATTGCTTTCCTAATTTATCAGAGTTAAGGAATTTAAGAGCAGTAGGAGCAATTGTCTGAAGCGTTGCAAGTTCAGGTGCTCTATATACTCCTTTTCCTCCAAAAGTAACTAGATCTTTAGGAGGATTATTGCTATCAGCTCCAATGGCAGGCCCAGGTTTAGATCCTGCTTCCCATATTCCTGCTACTTGCGACCAGCCGCTATTGAATCCAGGTTTGACTAGATTAATCTCATCTCCAAAAGTATTACCATTCTCTGTATCCCATAAATCTCCAGTTATTGGGTCAAAATCCATTCCAAAAGTGTTACGCATGCCATATGCATAGTACAAAGCTAACGGTATGGTACCACCCAGAGGAGGATTATCTACTATTTGACCATCTTGTGTAATTCTTAGTATACCACCAGTTCCATCAGGTGCTGTACTATTAGGATTATTTTCTGATTGACCTCTATGTCCTGCGACATCACCTACACCGACATATACATTATTGTCTGGACCAATGAGTACTTTGCCTGCATTATGGTTTTTCTCAGTACCTTCTCTTCCGGGTGGTGGAGAAGCTGGAAGGTTTAGAAGTAATAAGGGATTTGTTAGTTTATTATTATTATTATTATTATTATTCAGGTCTAGGTCATATCTGTAGAGACGATTTCCTGCTGGTGGCACTATATCCAATCCGCGAGTGCCTGCATTAGCAGTAGCGGTCGCATTATCAGTGTCCGTCGTAGGACTAACTTTAGAGACAGGTGCGTCATCACCATCTTTTCCTCCACCAGACTCAGTATAGTATAGAAATACGTGACGGATATTTCCATTTTCCGTACTACCGTTATCATTATTATTTGATATGGCAATTCCAAGCAGTCCTCTTTCAGCTTGATTAGCAACATTAACATCCAGTACAGGTTCTGCAAGTACTTTGCCATTCACTATTCTATGCACCTTTCCAGTATCCTTCTCTAATAGCAAAATGTCGTTTGGCCCTAAAAATGCCATGCTTGAAGTCCTTTTCAACCCTGTGTTGATTATTTGTTCTACCTTTAGATTGGGGTCATTGAGTGTTGCTCCTCCTATTGCAGGACGAGCTCTGGTATTTCTATGAACGATTGCAGGAGGAGCGGCAGATTGAGGATTACTGCTAGAAGGATTAGTATTAGTGACTAAGCCAGTACCAGAAGAATGGGGAGCGGGAGGATTATCACTGTTATTTGGAATAATACCGGGAAGCTGAATATTTGTGATAGTAGCGGGATTTGAATCAGATTGGGAAGAAATGATAGCTAGGGCTTGCTTTGCTATTATTGGTGATGGTGTGGTATTAGCAATGACTAAAATTAGAATTAAGGATAGCAGAGAGAATGATTTTGCGATTTTTAAATAATGTTGCATAAATCAATATTTGAATCTACAAAACAATTTTTTAACCTTTATGGAACTCACTTCTCATATGAAGATAATGGACATATGAGCTACTAATCGAAATGGCAATCCAACAATACGAGGGGAATCAATCATCTATTGATAAGGATTTTTTGTTTGATTGTGAACATAGAAGATACATAGCGAAACAGAAAGAGAAGAAGCACACAACCTAGAAGATAATGAGCAAGATGAATTGTAGGAAGACGACTATGACGGGGCTGAATAACTAACAGAATACGTATTACAAAAAATAGTATTGTTACACATTAAAATATTACTAACATGTATTGTGTTAGCATGTTCGCATATACTTTATAATTCAATTCCTTCTTTATTTTAGTATGTTTGCCATTTTGGAATGCTTCATCAGTATTTTTATAAAGTGTGCATGTATTCATATGTATCCCTGATGTATTAGGTTTTCACTGTTAAGCATAAATCAGTGGCTGGATAATTTTTCATATTGTTATTTGATTTTGACGAGTGTATTTAATTTTCCTGCCTAAAATAAAACGACGAAGTATATTTCTATATTACAATTGGAAGTAATGTAATGGCTCAGAATAAGATCTCATCGTTAGAAAAGTTGTCATCAGTGGGAAGTTATAAAAATTACTTAGTCACAGCTCTTCTTGCGTTTGTAAAGTCATCCATTATATTTGTGTTTATATTTATAGGATAATACATGACGAAAAAAGAACCTGTATGCAATGTGATGGTTAACGAAAGGAAAGCATAGTATATCTCCGAAGTAAAAGGGCAAAGTCTATTTGTGCTTAGCACAATGCAAAAGTCAGTTTGATCAGAATCCACGCAGATATGGATATTATAGCGGATTTTTGCGTGAGCTATTGAATATGCGTAATTTAGACAGTTTTTTCTTTCGTCAAATCCTATTTCTCATAGGTCAATTCTTATAACATATTTTTGTGTATAATGTGACATGCATTATTATAGCGCACATACCACATTATTCAAAAATTGTCTCCATATAGAATCGAATGTCTTCAATATTTTTATCTATCCTGTATCAACTTTCGGCCTACAAAAGAAGAACATACCTACCTATTTTAATAAATCAGATTACTTATTTCTGACCACAGTTACAAAGTGAGTGCAAGGATTTAATTACATTAATTAAAATTTCGGTACGCAATTTAATTATTTTGCTGATCGTATTAAATTTATTTTAGTAAACAATATTGCACTATTGTAAATATGGACAGCGATACAGCAATAGTATGTCAAGTACATATGACACATACACCAGATTTGGTCTCCTTAAAGGGCATTTAAACATAGAGACTGCAACATGTTATTCAAAACCTAAATAGCAGGATAGTCGTTAATAATGACAGAATAATAAATGTCGACACAAGGTATGGGTGGTTATAGGTGCAATGTATGCGGCATGATATTCAATTCACTGGGAGATCTAGATGCACACACCAGAGAAAAACACAATACTGTATCAACAACCACATGACAATAAAACTCCCAAATTACATTTTTTACAGTCACATTAATTAGCCCATAATAGTATGTGAAACGAATTTAATAAACCTCGCACTTAAATCGGAATAAATCTCTAGATATACTTAATTAATTATGATAGATGATATACCATTGCCATTGAATAGCCAGTTATATTTTATGTTTCAGTTATTTTCAATTGCATTTGGCTCCTCCTCTACCCCACAATCCTCAGCTGTTGGAGATCTGATAGTCCAGGATTTTGCAGTGATAATGATAATTGCGGCTCTAATGTTGATAATTACCTATAAGTTAAAGCAACCAATGGTGATTGGTTATATTGTAGCAGGGATGATAATTGGTCCTTATACTCCACCTTTTAGCCTTATAAGCAGTATTCAAACAGTAAATGTTCTTTCAGAATTAGGCA
>JBKPMK010000220.1:0-19799 GCA_046732115.1 Thermoproteota archaeon | reverse complement strand
TTCTTGGTCCTATCCTTAATCTAGATCCACAACAAGGACAAAATACTCCATCCCATTTTACAAATAAATTACATATCTGACAGCGTTTATGTCCATAAAAATAACGACCAGAACCTTTGTGACGTATACATATTCCTTTGCAAGTCATTCTCTATCATCTGCTTATACAGTTCTCGCCATAGCAAATCTACGTCCTGTTTTGGTAACTATGATCTTAACTTGCTCTCCTATACGTCCACCCTTGACAAATATCATATAGCCTTGTATCTTAGCGACGCCGTCTCCATGTCTACCGATTTCTGTAATATCTACCTGATATTCCTTGCCCACTCTGAGCTGTATTGCGTCAGCAGAATCTCTATTGAAGCTTTTGCTATCGCTGTTTCTGCTACCTCCCTCATATCTAATACTTCTACTCTCGTTTTGTTGGCGATTTCCAAAACTTGTTCGTGGTGGCGGAGGACTGTCATTTTCATGTCCTGGATGCGATCTTATATGATTCCAGTATTCTGAATTCGTGATTGCATTTTTGCAGACAGGACAGTTTGCATAACCACATTTATGGTATCCTATGAAATTAGGATGAATCCTTTGATTACATCTGTCGCATATATTGTCCTTTTTCTTTATATTCAATGTAGCCGTCTACAACTACCTCTTGTCTTTCTCACGTCGTTAGATTTTGGTACGTGGCAAAAGATTAGATGATGAAGAAGAATAATGGTAGAATGGGCCATTAACTTAGTCTACTTACTCTTTTTGTACTTATACAACAATTTCGGCTGTAGCGAATCTCTCTCCTACGGAGGTGACCTTTGCCCTTACATCCTGTCCTACCCTTGCATCTTTTACAAAGATCACAAAGCCTTGTATCTTAGCAATGCCATCGCCTCTTCTACTTGTCTCCGTGATTTGTACATTGTATTCTTTGCCTGTCTCCACTGGCTTTGATCCAAAGTTGCTAGTGCCATATCTTGTTCCTGATGTGTAATTCATTAATAACTCAGAAACACTGCTTTTATTCCCAATATGAATGGATGTTTTTTGAATTTGAGTTACTGTATAGGAAAAAATGATGTATATTATACTATACAGGCTCTAGTTGTCTTAATTATCACATGTACTCAGCCAGCTATTATTTATGATTAAAATATAATCGTATCAATATATTCAACAACCAAGTCAGACGTATTCTATCGTTTTGAATAGTTTCGTTACTAGAGATCCATACACATGCATAGAACTACTACCCAAACTATGTTGAATTGGGCTAAAACCAGCTGATCGGAGCGTTGTTGATCTTATTTCTTGTGAAGCAACATCAATTATCCTATTAGATGTAGAAGAAGAATATTGGTATGAAAAGATTGAAAGTAACAGAACAAGTACAGAAACGTTTCTCTTTGAGAAGATATCAGCTATCGTTTTTTTCTTACCACATATGTGTCAACTGTAATGTGATGTTGCATGGTAGTAGATAAAATTTTTCTATACGTGCGTGCTAAATCTGGTGACATCGCCATTTCATTGTTCAGGATTTGAAACTCGTAACTGTGTTGAGAACAGCTGGAGACAATGATGGAACACCAGATAAAGAAACAACATCATATGACGATATTTCGATGCTTTTAGGCTAGTCATGAAATTTTATAGCTTCAAAGATAGCACACAGTGACTAGGCTATCCTGAGCTGGCCTATATCAGGCCCAGGTTTTAAGGAGTTTGATTGCTGTGAAGCAGTGGAAAGCCAAGTTATTTTTTCTAATATAAGAATAAACAAATACATACATACAAGTTAGTTTAGTCAATTATGTAGTTGCTATGAAAACTCTTCTTATTCTGCGTCATGCCAAAGCTGTAAGTAAAGATCTCAACTTATCAGATCATGATAGACCATTAGATAAGCTTGGAGAGAATGATGCATTACATATGGGTAAACTGATGAAGGACAAAGATATAACCCCAGCTTTCATCATAAGTTCAACTGCAGTTAGAGCTAAAACAACAGCAGAGCTTGTAGCTAAAGGATGCAGCTATCAAGGAGATATCGTTCTTAATCAGTCCCTTTATGAAGCAAAACCAAAAGACTACCTATTGATACTAAATACACTTTCTGACAAATATAATAGTGTACTGATAGTAGGACATAATCCAACGGTGGAAGATACAATACAAATGCTTACATATTCAGCAGGTTTATTAACAATACCATCGTGTGTACTAGCTCATCTCAGTCTACCAATTGAAAGGTGGTCTGGACTTAGTAAAAATAATGTAGAACAACATGCTGTAGTGCTAAGGAAAATAATACAACCCAGATAGGTTTCTGTGTTATTTTATTATTTGATAAATATATTTGAATTTTGCAAGCTTTTATTGCATAGTCATATCCTACTTGATCGGTGTTCCATAGCTTAGTAGTCACAAATACTTCCTCTCTTGAGATTCCGCTTTCGAGCACAGCGTTTCCTATATCGGACTCATTACCGTATATATAGGCAGTATCAATGTGTCGATATCCAATATTCAAGGCATATCTAACTACACGCTGTGTTATCCTATCAGGGGGTGACTGGTATACTCCAAGGCCAAGTCTTGGCATCTCAACTTCATTATTGAGTCTGATGCTAGATTGTATGGTAAATAGCATACTTCTTACAGTCATATGGTTACGTCGTACAATGATATATTTGACGCATTTAGATTAGCACTTAAGCTTTATCATTTTGAAGATAGCAACTAACATGGTTAATATTGGAAGAAAAAGAGGAAATACAATCTCTATGTCTACTGCCAAAAAGTGTCTGTGCTCATAGAAGGTAAATGATGCACAGCTTGGATAGGAAACGGAAAATTAGTAGATGATGCAATTTCAAATTCTATTCTATCTTCACCTAAACCTTCTTCTCCTGCTTTGTTTCTTGCATATTCTATAGATGCAACATGATTATCAAATCCATAAAACTTTGTATTAGGATAAGCCTTTGCCATAAGTATTGTAGATATTCCATGACCAGACCCAATATCAGCAACTTTTAGACCAGCGCATTCATAAGAAGTTTTTATATAGACTTAGTAATACTTTGTATGGCTCAATATTAGCTACTAAGTAATCCTTTACTCTTTGTCAAGGGATATTGACAAGGTTCTCACTATAGTGAGATATCTTTTCAACGTGTATATTTCTAGCATGGGTCAGATGCGGTAGCCTTGTCCGCATAAGTCCGCATTTGAAAGACATCAATGTTCTTTGTATCATGGCTTAAATGATAGCTCGTACAGGTTATAGTGTAATAACGCAGCATAGTAATCTGGTATTCCTTTTGCTTTTACGCTGTATTTTCTAAACCCTCATTTTATCCCTTGTATTTACACAAACTGCGGTCCCCACTAAAAATGTACAACAAGGATTTTTCAAATCTATGTATAAAAAGAATCCAAAAATGAGGTTAATCGTGAGTCATGTACATTACTTATCCAAAAATAATATGTTGTCAGTAAATGTCAATACCATAGTCTTCTTACTATTCAACTGAGCCAACCAAATATTGATAATTGACGGAAGTAATCGGATAGACTGGTCAGATGGAAAAACCATAATATTGATATCAAAAGAACAACTTGATGAGCTTATCGCAGAAGGTTTTGAGATCATCACGAAACGTCTTGAGTTTGACGGATGTGATAGAATCCTCGAAAAGCTGTACGAACAGCAGGAACTAAATGAAGAGGAACAAAATCTGGCAAAAGAAATGCGTATTGGTGATTCCATGCAGAAAATGAAAATCATATCATAGATGGATTAACACATTTTGGTCACATGGTTCTTGTTAGGTATAGAAGAGGACAGATCCATTTCAAATATTGTGGTTAGATAATAAATAATAATAAAAGTACACATAATAAACTAAAACTATATAGTATAGATATATATCTCTCCTGATGCGATCTCCTAGCCATCGATCGCATAGTGGATGAATATGATAGGCAGCATCAACGTAGCACTACGAACTTATTTTATGATGTAGAAAATAATATCTACATTGATAACTCACATAATATATCAGATCTATGTATATTCTCTGACTGCTAAAGCCCAAGGACGCTGCGAAAGGTACTCTTTAGGCCATTCTATATCATCAAGCGTTTTCCATGAAATACCAGAATCATTGGGTTTGACAGCATAAAATGTACCTGCAACCTTTGGATTTGCTGCAAGGATAGAAATGAAAGTTCCAGCTGATTTAGGAAGGCCGTTTGATACTAGCTTCCACTCTTCATCACTGATACTGTTAATATTTTCCTTCTCCGCAGAGGATGTTCTTCTGTAAATCACTGATTCTGCCCCCCCAAGGAAATGTGCTTGTCTAGCCCATTGAGATGCAGATACAATGACAGTTTGAGGATCACTTGAATCAACCGCAAGACCAAAGATGTAACCATGATGCCTAAGTACAGCTGTAGTTGATCTTTTCCAGGTTTGTCCATAATCATAACTTTCGAAATATCCATCACCTGCAGCAGAGTATAGTCTTCCAGGCATCTTTTTGTGTGTAGCTAATGTGTGAGTGTCATTTGGTCCTCCTTCAACTTTGTCTATCCAAGTTCTGCCACCATCATGACTTTGAACTAGCGCTCCAGCCTCTATAGCAGCGTAAACATAACCAGGCTTGGTTTTATCTGATTCAATCCAGCGTACATGGGAAGTCCACGGCCTTGGAGGAAAGCTCCATGATGAAGAAGATTTTAGATTATTAAGAGAGATCATTTTATCCCAACTTTCGCCACCATCATCAGATCTGTAAAAGGCAGTAGGTTCAGTTCCCACGTATACTGTGTTAAATCCTTTCTTACCGTTTCCTGCTTCTAGTATACTTACTGAAACTGACATCACATCTGAGCTGGATATTGTATCCTTTCCCATACTATCCCATGTTTGCCCACCATCATCTGTCTTCCATAGTCCTCCACCAAATGTACCGCAGTATGCACGATTTGGATTGTGAGGATCAAATATTACACATTGTGGATGAGTTCCTCTCAAAGATTCATAGGTCTTCTTCCAACCAGTTTTTGATGACTCAACCATTAGAATCGAGTATTCCATCGCTACCATAAGCTTAGTAGACATAATGATTAGATTGAGCAAATAATAGGCATCTTGGCTATTAAACCCATACCTATTCCATCGCCTGAGCAGAGATTAAGATTTGCGATATCAAGGTTGGGGGATGTCTGTTTTTATTTGCGAGAAAATCTATTTCAAAAACTCATGATTGTACATTTAGTACTTCTAACTTATTTTTATATTGTCTTCATTCATTTTCTCGATCAGTTTCCTATGTAAAGCAAACCCGATAATCACAGTCCCTGCAAACATAGCCGACCAGTAAATCCACAAGTCAGATACACTTCCAGATAGTAAAGCAGGTGCTAATGAACGAGCTGGATTCATAGAAGCACCAGAGATAAAGGACAAGAAGAATATATCTAAACCAACTATTCCACCTATAGCTATTGCGCTAAAGCCCTTTAGTCCCTTAGTATAGACCACAGAATCATAGCCATCAAAGCCAAGACTTCCGTTCCAAATACAAGTAACATAGGATATGAATGGTTAAAACTATTGGCACCCAAATGACTCTCATTACCGATAAAATATTTGACAAAAAGGCTTGCAAGTAAAGCTCCAATGATTTCAGCAGCAAGATAATACATTAACTGAATGCGCCTAATATGTCCTGTAATAAGTAGCCTACAGTAACAGCGGGGTTAAAATGCGCCATAGATGCCTTCCCAAAAAAATAGACACCTATAGCTACACCTATGAATGGAGCAAAGGCGACAAATGGAACCCCCAATACTCCATGCGTTTTTGCGTCTATAACTACAGATCCAGTAGCAAATGTAACTACGATAAAAGTGCCGATAACTTCGGCTACAAAACTTTCGTTGATTAAGGCTTAAGTTGTTCACTAATTTTAACAAGATCTGCTGCAAGTTGGCTTACCCTTTGCTCAATATCATCTCTGATTTCTCTCACTTTATCTATTGATTTTCCTTTTGGATCTTCTATTCCCCATTCTAATACGTTATGAATGAATAGCGTAGGACAGGCTTCTTTGTTCATACGTCCCATGTTCACTCTCACAGCAGCATTTCTTATCATGCCCTCTGTAATCATCTTGGACTTTTGTTTGCTGATATCTATAGCCACTTCCTTCATTGCTTGTATGGCTATGGAATTTATCCTTCCCGAAGGCTTTGTACCTACACTTACAGCCAGGTAGCCCTCAGGAGCACATTTTCTAAATGCTTCAGCCATCTGACTTCTACCTGCATTTTCTACACACACAAATAGAACAGTTCTTTTTTCTGTGACCTGATAAAAGGTAGTTTCATAGTGGGATATAGATTAGTCTTTAACAGCTTTGATTATAAGACTAGAAATCTTCCTTCCTGGATCGGTAGTGTTGTTATCTTCCTGTTCTTCCAGATATGTTTTTTCTTCTATGACTTCTACATTTTTGAACCCTGCTTTTATGATACTATTAAGATAGTTTTCCTTTGTTAATGCACCATCAATGCAGCTACACAACTTTTCTGCGTCAACTGAATCTTTGTTTATTTCTTTGTTAGTAACTAAGTCTGAAATCACCATTCTCCTGGCTTCTTGGCTAGAATGAGAAGACGATTGTTCATCTGGGTTCTGAGAAACTCGGCTGTGGAGCAGTTTGATATAGGTAATGATTCTAATACAAAGCTAACTTTTAAACCAAAGACACTAAATACCAAGGGCAGTTTTGAGTTTGGACGGTTTGATAGCGACTTCAATGCTATTGCTGATGTAATCAGATTTCTAAAAATACTTCCTAGCATATCGATTGAAATAGACGTGGAATATGACAATAGTAGTAATCCTCCTAAAGCGTCTAACTGATATATCGTAGCATCAAGGTAATGATTAGTATCTGGGATGCTATAATCAGATATGTCTACAATCGACCAGACTTAGCAGTTTGAGTAAATATTCATACAATAGGTAAAAAGAATCTCAAGAGGGTACACTCAACCAGTGAATATATTAGCAATGAGTGAAGTCTGGAATAAGATCTATAAAAGAGATAATACGTTCTTTGGAGAGGAACCTAGTAACTTTGCTACGCTTTGTATTAATCATATGAAAGCTAACAGTGTAAAGAAAGTATTAGAGCTAGGCGCAGGTCATGGTCGAGATACAATATTTTTCGCATCAAATGGGATTGAAGAAATACAAGTGCTGGACTACTCCACTGTAGCTATAGAAATACTAAATAAAGTGGCAAAGAAAAAAGGACTGCCGATAAAATCACAAGCTTTTGATGTTAAGAATCCTCTTCCGTTTGCAGATAGCTACTTTGATGCCGTATATTCGCATATGCTTTTTAATATGCGCTTTTCAGAAGAGGAGCTTCATTTTGTATTTTCAGAGATAAGAAGAGTGCTAAAGCCTAAAGGATTGAACTACTTTTCTGTTAGGAATCATCATGACAAATCCTATGGTAAAGGTGTGAAAGTAGATAAAGGAATCTATGATATTGATGGTTTTCAAGTCCGATTCCTTACAGAAAAGCAGATACGAGACTTGGTGTCAGAAGAAGGATTTAAAATACTATGGATAAAAGAAGAAAATGAAGAACCAGTTACAGTTTATCTTATATCTAGCAGAAAAATATTTTGAAGAAAAGTATTTTGTTATCATCGCTTAGATTACGATTCTCTTTACATCCATGTGCAATCATTTCAATCATACTGAACCTACGATAGCATATACAAGCTTAACATCAGAGATGAAGATGACTTCTAGATGAATATTTCAACCCTACTATGACAGGGTTTAATGAAGATCAACTAACACACTATTCAGAAGGTCAAAGCAAATGATGGTACTAGCCATGATGTTTAAAATTGGCAATAAACAAGTTGTTATTTCAATGGGTCATCATTAGGTTACTCAAAGAGATAATAATGTCTATTATATACTCAAACAAGGCATTGAAGAAGCAGAGAGCTCTCGTTCTTGGAGGCGGAGGAGTACTTGGAGCCTATCAAGCAGGAGTACTTAGGATACTGTGCAAAAGGTTCATTGAGGAAGATAAGAAAAAAAGAGACAGCAATAGTGAATATGATCATGACAGCAAACCTTTGTTGTTTGATGTCATAGCTGGAACTTCTATTGGTGCTATGAATGGAGCAGTATTGCTAAGTCAATATCTTAAAACAGGAAGCTGGGAAGTTGCAGCGGAACAACTAGAACAGTTTTGGACTAATAAGGAGAAATGACTAGCTTCGACTGTATCTGAAGAAGAAGGCTGGGACAAATGGCACGAACAATCAAGTACGTGGGGTATAGCCTCGGCTGAGGCAGCAAGAAGGTACTATTCTGTAAAACACTATGTGCTCAAGGGAGCACCAAAGGTATATTAGACTTTCCGTAAAGATGATTCAAGATTCTTTGATCCTTATAATATTTGGTATATTCATAAACCTGATCACTTAAAAGAAACTATTCTGAACTTTGCACAATGTAAAATAGCAACCAGCCAAATGAGCCAAGGCTCCTTGTATTTAGTGTAGATGTATCCGAAGGTAAAACAGTGACTTTTGATAGCTATCCGAAAATAACTGGCTCAAGGAACTCAAAGCATAGCAAGTATGAAACAGAGAAAAAAAGGGAACATGGAAATGATCTAGTAAAATACAACAACAATAACAGTAACAACGATCACGTTATGGTAAGTGGTACATTGCCAGAGTTCTATGATTACAAACAGATCAACGGACGTAAGTTCTGGGATGGCGGACTACTTAGCAATACCCCTTTTAGAGAACTTTTACAAGCACACCAGGAATATTGGATGAATATAGTAACATCACAGACAGACAAAGAAGGTAATAATAAGAACAATGATAATACCCGTATCCCAGATTTAGATGTCTATATTGTAAATCTACACCCTTCAAGGCGACAAGATCTTCCTACTGATGATGATGTAGTAAAGGAGAGACAAAACGACATAATCTATAGAGATAGAAGTTCTTATCATGATGAGAAGATGGCGTATCTAGTAGCAGGTCTACGGGATTTTGCAGCTCAAATGAAAGATCTTTCAGCGGAAGCCATCGCTAAAGTCAGAGATGAATCAGACAAGAAAGAGCTGAGAGAAAAGTTTGATGATATCTTGATAACAGCAATACAATAATAATATATAGTAATAAAGATAGACTTAATGTTCATAACTTCTAGATATCTTTATACTTTAATGCCAGTTACTCTGAATCTATATTGATTCTTATAAATATCTTGGTAAAACCTAGCATAACTTTCTGCAACATCATAGGTGGCAAAAATTTGTCTCAATCCTTCAATTGCAGTTTTATTTCCATATACATCTATAATTTCTACAGTATAGTATTTTGGCAGTTTTTTTAGATATTTTATCGTTAAAAATAGGTTGAACAACAGGAATGATGTTATAGCGGCGACAATTATCACAACTTCAAATCCTTTCGCGAGGTTAAAAAGAGATGCTACAAGATTATCCTGTAACCATTTGTACGCAATAGTACAGACTTTGACCACTGTGGTTACAACTAATTCAAACAACAACATCGCTACATACATCCTTTGTAAAATCATACCCTATAATAAATTTTAGATATTCTCTGTAGTGATTTTACTATCTACTGCTATTTCACAGTCATTCTAAGAACATCTACTTGACCCCTATGCAGCCAATCCTTTAGCTCTTCGTGACTAGGCTTTGCGTCATGCTTACCAGCTAGACGCAGATGTAAAAGAACGTAGTTAACCTGATTTAGCAATGGTTTGTTAATTTTGAAGCAATCATTACCTTTTAATGTTATTATTTGGCTCATCTTTTTGGTTATAGTCTATCTTCAAATACACATATAGTAGCATCAATCTTTGTTCTTCGTTTTGTTGATACTTGGGAAACAAAGTAGCTCTCCTACCTTGATTTGTATATCAGCATGTTGTCTTTGTAGTTGAAGTAATATCATTGTTCAATAACTAATACTGATTATTTTTATAACTTTATTATAGGATTGGTTATATTATTAATACATACTTGGTATTATTAGGATTATGCGGATTAGGTATTAAAGGAGGTCTTGTGTTAGGTCTAACTGTAGCCGAGATTTTAACATCGTATTGGAATTTTAGATATAGATCATCGTATCCCCCAAAGTTATATGCTTTCAATAGAAGGATTCATCATGGCGAGATAGGTGCATTATTAGCATTATCTTCTTTATTCTTAAGGAGGAGTACTCCTGTTGCGAGTATAGCCGCAATACTGACAGGTATTGGAATTGGACTTGTTAAGGATGATCATGCAGACATAGCTGACTGGTTTAAGCTCAAAAAGAATGAAATTCATAGGCATAAAGATAAACAAAAAGATAATAATTTCCAAAGCAATAAAACAAAATGATCATAATATAGAAAAAAGGCTTGTGAATGTTCTGAAAGGTACTTATTGGGCCATTAAATGCTATCAAGCATTTTATAAGTCGCCCGAACCTTCATAACAGAATATACTGTGTTGTTCACGACATAGAATTCACCTGGAACCTTGGGATTTGCTATAAGAAAGAACTGAAACGCTAATTTCAGTTGGTTTTGGAAGGCATTTGATACTAGCTTGTATTTATTATTTCCTATTTCTTGTTGCATTCAATAGTAGCTGGCTGTTAATGCAATAGATATTAGTAAATCACAGTTTATATTCTGTGCACTAGTAAATGATGTATTTATGATTTTGATTTGCCAAAACTTAGACATACCTCTTATTATAAATTATCTAGATTACAAATAAAAAATTTTATGTATATTATCAAATACTGTCTATTATTCAATATATTATTAAACTGTCTTAATTTCACAAATAAACTCAAAGCACAGTAACATGGGACTTTTGTTTTGTACACAGAAATAGAATTCACAATACTTTGTATCAGTATATAATGCATTGATATCCACGCCTATCTAAATTATTTTAACACTACAATCAGAATATCACTAGGATTTTTCAAGTTAAGAATCACGTATATTTTCTGTAATTTTAGCTTTCATTTCCGAAGTCGTCTCCTCTTGTTTTATAGCATGTACTTCCCATACATGTTGATAAGCATTTTTTATAATATCTTCCTCCCTTTCTCCTTCTATTATGTAGCCACAGTCTAATCCAATATCGCGGCAAGCTAATTTTTTCATTTCCCTAGTACACAGAATAACACTGCTTAATAATTATCTCTTTACAATATTTTATCTTGTTAGCATGTTTAATTAACTTAATACACTGTCTTCATATCTCTAAATTATTCTTATGCATTACTATGCAGAGATAGATAATCGCTATCATCTCTATAGAATCTGTTAATATAATAGGTTAAGTGACAACCAAATTATCAACTCATAATCATAGTAGGACGTGGGAATTTTAACTATTACTATTGTATGTTGTAGGGTTCATGTAAAAAGACGATACCTAGGGCAGCAAAGTTCATTTAACATTATTTCAGCAGCCATTTCAGCAGCAGCAGTCACTCCTGTTATGAACTGCATGTCTTTAGTATGCTCAGCTGCAGCAGCCATCCAAACCCATGTAAAATTTCCATAACCATTATCATGCCACCATGGATGGAAATGTCACTTGTCAAACAGCTATTGAAGCCACCTTTTTCAGATTCAGCTACAAATACAAGCAAATCCTGCATTGAGTATTGTTCCTGAGATGCCCAGTATCCTATGGTGTTGTTCTTATTGCTACGAGTCACATTCCAAGAATATCTTATCCATCATATGTAGTGTTAGGTGGGCAAAAAAAGACAACATACAGATAGCCTACCAGAACCTACCACAGGTCTTGGTTAAATTAGGTTAAATTAGGTTAAATCAGTTTTGGCTCTGCTAGCCTTTCCAAATACGTCCTCTCACCATCTGTATATATATCTGGATCTTTTCACCTTTCTTGTATTTGGCAGCCTTTACGATCACGGTAGGGATTGAAATAATCAGCGGTGTGTTTTCTCCACCTCTGGCAGCACGCATAGTCACCAGATCATGAGCCAGTACTTTTTTTGACAATATACTGATTGTCTTGTCTAATTTCATTGCTTTATATCGTTATTGCTATCTTGCATATATGTACTCAATAACAGTACTGAATTTAGGATGATGCTTTTCTCTTTGTCAGCCAGAATCTTTTAGCTTTATTATTATTCTCATCTAAACTTCAATGTATTTGTTGTGATGTCTAGTAATTGAGTATACTTTGATATATCTGGCTTTGAGACAGAATTGCTGCATGCAAAACTAGTTACAATTGATAGAACTAAATTATAATGATATACAAAAAATAACCTTCAACGTTGAACCATATATTATAGATAAATGCGATATGGACATTGTGTTAGGAGCAGGAGAAGACAAAGAAGAAATGATTCCATTCTTTAGCATAGCTTCTAGAGAGTTTGATAAAGATTTAGATATATTGAAAAAGGTTTTACATCAATTTGAGCAAATGACGCATTCAGAAAATGTCTACAAATTCAGTGAAAGAGCAACATTAGCGGCCGGATGGTGGTTTTATGATGTATTTTTTAAACGTGATTTTATACAAAGGGTGTTTCAACTTTTATTACCTTATAACATTCAGCATAGGAACAAAAAGGCCGCCACAATAAAGATAGTAGATACATTTCAAGACCAAATAAAGAAAAACGGTTCTGATGCTAGAATAAAGATGTATGGTGATTTTCCTGTTGCTGCAGGTTGGTGGTCTTGGCTACTCAGATGAATGTTCACATTTGGCCATTTAGATCCATTAAACTCGTAAGAACAATTCTAATAACTATGCTGTATATTATATAGACAGGCTGGATTAATTTTTTATCATTGAGGTTCTATATGCATATATTCTGTTGCCCCGAAATTTTGTTGTTATTTAGATTCCCATTTTTGTATAATTGATTCCCAACTAACTTCTCATCTTCTTCCTTTGTCTGTTTACAAAAAATCGCGCAGTGCTATGTTGTGAAGCGTTATCCGCTATTTGTATATGCCTTTTTCCGTACAATCAATGTAATATAAGAAACAACTATAAGAATATTTAAAGCCCATGCGAATATCCGTTGTAGTAGCGAGTCAATCTATTCAAGAACAAGTCTATTAACTATGCTGTATATTATATAGGTGATAATGAGTGTAGAAAGAAAGAATCCTCTAAAACGCGATCAGGCATTAAATGATGCCACTGGCGGACAGATAGGGGAAGAACCTAGATCTGTGCCAGAAGAACAAACCAGTAATTTAACAAATGAACGGATGAAAACTGCTCGTAAAATGTCTAGAGATATGTAGGATAACGACCCGGCATCAAAGTATCAAAGCTTTAGCGGCCCCTTAATTTGTATGGGAAAGCCAGTGGCACATGGTGAAATGATAGATTAGATCCAAAATGCGGGGAAGCTATTGAAATATGCCGATGTTCAAAACATGGTAATTGAGATATGCCAATTGAGGTACTAGATCGCATCAAAGTGATCTAGCTGGGTTGATGCCATCTGCGACGATCCTAAAATGGATGACTGTTATATTTATCTACAGAATGATACATAATGTAGACACATAATGAAATCCTTTATCCGCACTACTCACATCAATGGAATATCTTCAAATGAATTATTTGCATGGCATATAAGAGAAGGTGCATTTGAACGGCTTAATCCTCCATGGCAGCAATTTAAGGTAGTTGAACGAAAAGGAAACATCCAAAGTAACGGTACAGTCAAGATAAAGATGAAGATTGCAGGTCCCATCCATACAGATGGATGCTGTAGTCAATCTTGCTGGAGAGAACATATTTGGAAGATGGACAAAGAAAAAGAAAAAGAGGATTTCTGATAGCCGAGTAAATACTACCAGGTCTCTGTGTAAGCTGCTATCTTCACTTGATAAACCACCCAAAGTCCTTGTATCTGCATCTGCAACAGGCTATTACGGGGACAGAGGGGATGAGATGTTAACAGAAGAATGTAAGTCTTCCATTGGTTTTTTATCAGATGTTTGCAGGAATTGGGAGGAAGCAGGTCAAATAGCTAAAGAATTTGGCATCCGAGTAGTCAATTTGAGGATTGGCATAGTTTTATCATCCTCCGGTGGAATGCTGTCAAAAATTCTTCCCCTCTTCAAAATAGGCTTAGGTGGAAGAATTGGGAATGGTAACCAATATATGAGTTGGATTGGGCTAGATGATTTACTTGGGCTGATTCTGTACGCCATAGCAGATGAATCTATTTCTGGTCCTGTGAATGCAGTATCACCCAACCCTGTAACAAACGCGGATTTCACAACGACTTTAGGAAAGGTTCTGTCACGACCTACAATATTTTCTATTCCTGAATCTATAATAAAATTAGCATTAGGAGAGGAATAGCCAATGCTGCAATCCTATCAAGCTCACGTGTTATTCCTGAGCGCCTTATCAAAATAGGATATCATTTTCGTTTTCCATATTTAGAATCAGTCTTACCACATACCCTCGGAAAGTGTCTCATGACGTAGACTACTGCAGCGGAGATATCAAAACCACAAGTACGATAAGTCTACCCATATGCGAAAATTGCTTAAAACAAATTGATCCAAATGCCAAGTTTCAATTCCAATCATAACATAATGCTATACTGTCTAGCATATGAGACTGGATTCACTAAAGGGTGGCATAACGCGCATGATGTAGCTCCTTAGTATAGTATAGTATAAATCAACTGGACTTTTTACTTTTTTTGCTTGGCAAAATATCCAGGTAATAAAAAAGTCTAGCATTGTCCTGTTGCTATTAAATAAATTGCTTAACCATGTTCTCCAACTCTTTTGTATTGTACTTTAAGACGAAAACAAACAATTTCATTTTTGTTATTAATTGCTTTGTTAGTATCGATGGGAACAGTAATAATAATAACGACAACAGCGCCTTCTTATGGTTTTACTAGTAATACTGCTATTACAAATAAATCATCAGGTAACAATTTCCTTAGGTATCTGAATCCTAGCTTTGGAATAAATGTGCAATATCCTTCAAATTGGGCCATTGTTAAAAGGAATAGTACAGATAATTCAGCTTTAGTTCTAGTCTTTGTTTCTAGGCCCAGTAACTTATTAAATGAAAATGAAGAGCGAATTTTAGGAAATATTCCTATGGTTGCAGTGATCGCAACAAAGTATGCCACTCTAAATCCCCCTACTGCTGATGAAGAATTTACCAAAGAAGTTACTAATTTAAAAAATAATATCAACGTATATCCTAATAATATAAAATCAAGCCGAACTACTCTTTTAGGTTATCCTGCATATGCGATAGAATACACTACTGTTCCAAGTAATATCAAGACTACGGAACTTTATATTCTCAAAGATGGTAAAACATACATTTTACTATATATAGCTAAAGCCAACTTATTTGCCAGCGAAGAGGAAACAGCACTGAAAATTTAAGTCATTTAGGTTTGGTTAAGTGTGTCACATTAGAGCAATGTTTATAAAATTAATTATGAGATGAAACACAATGAGACTACTGGATTACAGTTGTATTCGCCGTTTTCTCACCATTAACAATAAGTCTAATATACGGATCAGCATTTGCACAACAACAACAACCACCATCTAATATAACAAGTAAACTATTCACGAGTTTCGCTGGGAATCAGATTACAACAGGATAGCAACAACGATCAGTGCCGACAGGACCCATGCTCAAACCTACACCGATGGCGTCATGTGTGCAAACGCAACCGGAACAAAATATCAAAATAAAAAGAGGGGAAAGTTTTTTCAGCTAAATCTGACTTATTTTCTTTCTATGGCAGCGGTGCACCGACGCTATCAGGTGCTTGGAGCGGAAGGGCCCCCTTTGCTGCTTATCATCATTATAAACAAATTTTGCTTTACACTGTGGACATTTAATGATCTTCACGAGCAGCAGTTGCGCTATCCGTGCACCACTTACCAATGATAACAACAATGAGAAAAAAAACATACTCAACGCATACCCCACTGCTTTATAGAACTTTAACGCTAATCTAAATGCATCAAATACATCGTTGTATGATGTGGATTCTTTGTCTAGTGTTCCATCATTATCTACTGCTGTTCTTAACGCAGTGATTAGTTTATCAAAAATAGGATTTATTGCAATCTTTTCATTTCGTGGTTCCTGTTCGAGTATCATTTTGCAGTGCCCCAACATCGACTTGTGCTCTTTACCAAAGCTGACAGGAACTACTTTCATATCTTTAAGAGCAACATCACTATCAAAGCCGTCTGCTTTGTACCTCGCTATGACCTTGTCGTATTCAGGCTCTTCTCCTATTTGCAGCTTTAGGGATCTGATGAAGGAAGGATTAGCGCCGTCAATGTATATCTTGTCCACTTGATACTTTGAGATCAATCCGTAAACAGTAGATAGCATCTCGTTGTAGTCAGGCCTATGATGCTCTACTGCATACAATATCTGTATTTGGTTGTCCTCCCATTGCGTGACCACAATCCCAAATGCAGAGCTGCCATAGCCGGGATCTATGCCCATCGATCTTGGAGTGAATGAGTAGAGCGGGTTGGCTAGGTCCGGATTATACTTCTTGCCCTTTTCGATTGCTGCGTCGATGTCCTTTGTGTGGAAGACATTGCCTATTCTGCCTAAGTATTTCAGGTTGTATTCTCGTTCAAATGAAGGCGACTGCTTGGCCTTTGCGATCTCATCTGCAGTGTATATCTTACTTATGCTATAGGTGTAATCCAAGAATATGCGCTTGTAAAGACAGGTATCCTCGGCTTCTTTCTCTATGCGCTCAAATAGGCCTTCTGGTGCGTTAGGTGTTGATACCATCACTATATAGGGGTTTGACTTTGCTATGTAGCGCTCGCTTACGTCCCGTGCGTCTTGCTGCTGGCGTGGTGGAAAAAAGTCAGCCTCATCCAGTAGTATGAAACTTACATTTTGTAAGCCCCTCATTGCGTCCAGGTGGTGTGATGGAAAAGCCTCAATCTTTACACCGTTTAGCTCGATGACAGTTTCTTTTGTATCAAATGTAAGGAGACCGCTATCTTTAGTATTGAATAATGCCTTCATCCTATCAATCAAAGCAATAGCCAATTCAATCCTGGGCCCTGTTACAATGCACATTTGGGAGCCTGATAATGCATTATCTTTTAGGCAAAGATACACCATGAATCTTAAGAAGAATTCAGAAATACCTAATCCGGTTGCTTTCTTAATCCATAAGTGTCGATTAACCGCTAAAGCATCAAAGATAATTTTCTCGTAATCAAAAAGCGGCATGTCTTGGTCATTCTTCTGTGGCAATCCTATCACATGATTGAAGCAACAATGTCCGTCTGTGCTATAGTATGCTTCTCTGTGTACCTCTTTGGGCCATATCCAAAACTCTTTGCCATGAAAAACAGATAGCATTTCTGATCGCACCTGCTGCTGTACTTGATTGTCTACGAATTTCTTCAGGTCACGAAATAGCACTGATTATTATCAATACAATATAGTGATAAGTCTCCATTAAGATTTTACTCGGGGTGTATTACCGCTACAGTTTCTTTCTTTTCATTTCATTTGCTTATCCCTGTTTTAGCCTTAATAATGGAGGGCCTATTTATGACCTGTGACCAGATCCTTCTCATAAAATGGAGCTTATCTAGTCTATCTATCTCATTTATCTAATAATAGCAGTAGCAGGATGAATCTCATTCCAACCTCCATCTGTGTCGAAGACAAATTTGCCGTAAACAGTTAGTTTATCACCTTGTTTTGGAAATTGACCTTGAGGATATACGGAATGAACTCCATTACAATAACCTCCCCACTTCGTTTGATAACTTTGGCTGGGATCCTTATGGCATAGGACTTCTACTATTATGTTTGTACAACCCGTTTTTGATGGATTACAGTCATTTGGTGCAGAATACTTAGTATACGGCGGATCTAAAGCTAGTGTAAACTGAAGATCGCCATCTGGATCGTCGAATGTTCCTTTTCCTGGAATGCTGTAAACTGTTCCTGTTACGGCTATACAATCTGGAGTCTTGGGTGTCAGCCTCCCAGGATCGTGACCCCAAGGCTGCCCATTATTCACAGCGTACACGTGTTTCCAGAGAAACCCGACATCATTTTCATCCTTTGATGAACATTGTAGAACTGTGGCAGTGGCATTATGTGCAACAGGATTTTTTGTTGTTACATGTGAAGGTACTGTCTCAGCACTAGTAGTATTAGCAGCGGACTGAAAGGGTGTATTATTTGTCCTTACTGCAAAAGACAATGTGCTAGATGCCGTAATGGATACAAAAACCATAATAACAATAGCAATCGTGATTATAGAAGCTTGTATTTTCATATATCTATATCTCTATATGCTATCCTCTATAGGCAGCTATATGTATCAATTATGTAATGAAAAGCTGGTGACACTATTCATAACCTATGTAGTACCTTTCAGCAATTCCATAACACTTGTTATCTGCTTATTGCAGTCCTCATCTTATATTCCTTAAACTTGTCATATCCAGCAATACCAATCTGTGGTCGCCATGGATGAGGTCCCATATCATTTTTCTTTGTGCTAAGTGTTGCAAGAAAAAGTGTTAAACCCACTGCCTCTCCTAGATGATGCATGTTTCTCACTCAGACTCAGACTTTAGCGCCTTAAACTCTGCATTATCCTAAAATTACCTACTTTACTTAAATTATACGATATCATATCATAGGAAGGCTGAAGTAGAACCTCTTAATCCTAATACAGCGGATCTAATTAGGAAGAATAAGAAAAACTGCATTTACTTGTTGGATGACTCTAAAATAAACAAGGATGAAGTAGTAAAAGAAAATACTTTCGTCCTTGAATACTCATCAATATGAAATTTTTATCCAATTCCAAAGCATGTTGATAACGTTACATATATAAAAAAACATTTTATGCATTTGTAAGACCAAATAAAGTTGTAAGGTTTTGCTTTATATACTGTATTAATGGTGTATGAGTAGTATGTTTAAAATGCATAATATACTAAAAATCTACTTTTTGAATATGCAGCAAGTCTGTTAGAACTGCCACACATCTATTTGTAAGGTTCATATTGGTAGTAAAGAATCCTCTATATCTTCCAGTTTCAAATTCTTCAGCAACTAAGGCACAGCCTTCGCCTTGAGTAAGTACAATAATCAACCAATTCTTTTCCAAGCCAGAACCACTACTTTCGATAATCTCGGTATTAGATAGGCTAGTCCCGTCAGACAGTCCTCTTTCCCCTATTAAATACAGCTTCTTTGTAAGGGGTGCGATTGTGAGATATTGTTTCTTCACAGTATTAAAATTACTTGGTATCTGAAACAGAGAAAACATTGTATATCGATTAAATGGAGGTTTTATTCTTACAATGTTCTCTAATCCTTCGCTAAGCAAAAGCATGTTCTTTTTAGATGTAGTATAGAAGCATTCACGCCATCGCTCCGGTGCGACAAAATAGTTGTTTGGATAATTCAGAGTATTATTATAATCAGCTTCAATCTGTTCGGATGGAAGATTCTTTCCCCTAAAATCTGATATCAACTGTGTAAATGGACTTGTGCCTTTTGATTCACTTGAAAAATCAATTGACATATCTGAAATTGCGATATATTATCCTCATCTCCTATTATAAGATACTTCCTCTAAATGTTGTTGCAATG
>JBKPMK010000219.1:0-15405 GCA_046732115.1 Thermoproteota archaeon | reverse complement strand
TTGGGATATATTGAGACAAGATGATCAATTATGAATCGATTGATTTATCTTCAGTAATGTCAATAAATAGTTAGTTATCCGACTGTTATCCCGTAGTAGCGAGAAAACATTAGTCTTAATTCTACTTATAAATTTGTGGATTATACTAATTTTTTATTATATGCACATTAACATACGCTTGACCACTTCGCATTAGATCGGCTAAGTCTATTACTGTTTTACCTTTCATTGGACCTTCAAGCATATCGTTGGATATACTTCCATTTACTAAATGACCATTAACCTTTCCAGTTGGATTGTTAGGCTTAAAGTGGCTATTATTGGGCCATTGTCTCCTTGTTTATTTTGGTGATATGAGCTCCTGTGATCAATAGCATCTTCATCTATGTTGTCAATATCCCCGTGCAGAAAATAAATATCGACCAAAACTATTTTAGAGCAAGATGCTTCTTGAGGATAATGTCACGAGAAGAAAAGCAAGACGAACAAGAGGTGCATCTAGTTCTTGCATCAAATGATCCCGGAAGATCTTATTCTGCTTTGGTACTAGCCTTAGGTTCAGCAACGATGGGGGTAAAATGTAAACTGTATTGTACTATGGGAGCTTTAGATATTGTGAAGAAGGGAGGTGCATCTAAAATAACTATGGCTGGTGCTCCGCCATTGGACAAATATTTGAGTGACGCTATTAAAGCAGGTGTACAAGTCACTGCTTGCGGGCCATCAAAAGAGATGCTACAACAAATGGGAGTTACAGCTGATAACCTGGAGCAAGGAGTACAGTTTGAAGATGTAATAGGATTTCTCAACGCAGCATTACCTGCATCAAAGAAAGGTGGCATGGTATTGTTTATATAAGTTATCTACAGAAATTGATTTGTCAGGAATCTACATATGCAAAGAGAAGAACTTAAAATAGTGATGAGCGGAACCCCTGATCCAGACAGATTGAAGAATTGTAAGGTATCCAAGTCAGTGGATACTAGAGGTATGGCTTGTCCTTATCCATCCTTTGAGTCTGTCAAAGCTATGAGCACACCTAACGATAATACTGATAGCTGTATTGAAATCATAACGGATAGTGAGGAATCAGCACTCAAATCAATACCTACTGTTTGTCAAAATCGCAAATGGCAATTTTTGGTATTAGAAGAAGCAAATGACCTGTGGCGAATTAGAATAAAGAAATAGCGACTTTATACTTTATTCGTAGTGTAGCTTTTTATTATTTCTTATATTCAGACTTATTATTTTATTGATGCATTTACCTTAACTTGATGCTTCATACTATACATTGCAGGGCATCTCTCCTCTGCTACCTTGACTAATTGTTGGAGCTGTTGTTTGTCAGCATTGTCACTTTGAGCTTCAATTTCAAAATTAATGCCTTCAGTTATTGGCTCATCTGCTACATCAAATGTCTTTGCAAAGTTAACGATGCACTCTGTATTGACATGGAGTTTTGATAACCTTATTCCTTTAGTAGCCGCTACACTTACGAATGTAGCTATAAAACACGATGCAATACCAGCTACACAATAAGCCATTGGACCAAGTCTATTTCCATTTCCGCCTAGAAATGATGGCGAGTCTATTTCAATTACTTGCTTGCCTTTCTCATACGATAATTCAGTTTTGAATTGGTAGCCTTTGCTAGGATCAATATTCCATTGTCCTTGCAATTTTACTGGTTTTCTAAGAGTTGATTTATCTCTCTTACCGTTCTGGACTGTCTGAGATATCTTGTCTAAATCTATGTTATTGACAATATTATTACTCATGGATATATCCGTCTTAATGGATAAAGTCTAGGTCTTATTATTATTGTTTTCAGCAGGTATAGACGTTGTAAGTAAGGTGCAAAATGTTTACATTTTTGCCGTAAATAATTATAACTTCTAACAGAACTAAATAGAATAAGGACTATGACAATTGATTCGGATCAGCTTACAAAACTCATAAGAGATCCTATAATTGTGAGAATAGTTAGCGTATTAGATATTGCAAGTCTATCAATACTAGAATTATTAGAATATAATTTAACTCGTAAGGACATCAACTATGCATTAATAAATGGAATTATAGCTGTTGATAAATCTGCAGCATCATCATCCACAACTACATATGAGGATACACAGCCTATTCAAGACTTAAATATACTTGTTAGTGGAGATTTTTATTTTCACAATTTTCTAAGCAGCAAAGTAAAGTTGACTGATGTCGGGCTATATATTTTGGACACTATGAAAGGAGGGGATGAGAAGCTACCAAATAATAATGTCCTTCTAAATGAAATAGAAAGACAAAAACCACCACAACAGCAAGGACCTACCTCTCCATAATTTCAATCTGCTATATGTTCTAGTTACTGATTCGTTATAGCCGATTATCTTCTTCTTTCTCTTGATTTTGCGTTACTAAAATTCCTTGGTCTGGTTCTCAATTTATACCTACAACATGGGCAGCGTATTCCACTCCATTTTATGAATATTTCACATTGTTGACAACGTTTACGTTCATTATCATAACGACCTAGTGTTTTATGATGTACGCATAATCCTTTACAAGTCATTTCTAATACAACTTTATTGTTACAAGATATGATAAACAATAAAACTACTATTAACTTAGGGTAACTATGTTAACTAAGAGTAACCATCCGAACATGTATTGCCAAAAAAGAGCTGAACTGTAATATAGTGTTTTTTTATGCGGTCAACTCTTCTAACAGTATCCTTTATTGTATAGGTATCAGTACAACATTATGTTATTCTATAAATATGACCTAACATCTTTTACCTTGCGGCATATCGATTTTTCCTCCATCTCGTTGTTGCAAATAGCCATCATCATATCCTTATTGATAAAATCTGTATCTACTAAAAATAATAGTAATAAGACCTAGATAGACAGCTATGAGTAATAATATTATCAATAACATGGATTTAGAATATACAAAGAGCAGTTAATCTACTTTACATTATCTGTTTAGTCTTGTGGAATATTGTGAACATTCTTTTGTTCTTCTCTCATTTGGTTTGTTCGTTCCCAAAAGATCAAATCAATTATGTTTTGAAGTTGGGTTACTTTACTACCATTACAGGACAATGAGCATAAGTTATAGTATCTGCCGCAACGCTTCCAAGTAGTAATTTTTTAAACCCAGATGACCCTCGAGTTCCAATAACAATTAAGTCGATATTATTTTCTTCAGCAAAATCTACTATACCACCTGTTATATTTATAGAAGCAATAATATGTGATTTTATTTGAATATTCTTTTCAGCTGCCTTGCTTTTGACTTTATCCAAATATTTTTCACCTTCATTTTCCATCGTTCTTGTATATTCCGAATTTGGATGTACGCCAAATAAATCTACGTCAGCCCGTATAACATACAAAGCATAAAGTTCTGCGTTATATTCCTTGGAAATAGATATAGCGTATTCTGCCGCATCCATTGAAGGTTCAGAACCATCTATTGCGACTAATATTTTCTGAAATGTTATTTTTTGACTGACTTTATTAGCAGCTGCTGTCATATCTGTTTTAGGTTAAAAGAATGTCACTAAAATATATACCCTAAATAATCGGTTCTTCAGATGCATTGACAAACGTGTAAAAGACATTAATATCATCATTAGTAGTAGCAGCGACTGCTACATGCAAAAGCAGGACATAAACAGCGAAGTTTTCGTATAGGGTTCTTCGTAGCATGGCGTAGGTTAGATTTACAGGGTTTAACTTTTGTTCCCCAAGTGATCTACCTGTAGTATTCTAATATCTTCTCAATTGCATCCTTATCTTTATTGTCAATATCTCCTTGATACCTTGTGAAGTCAAGTGGAGTAATTATGCCAACTGGAGTGTTCATATCATCATTATTGCCACTGTTATCAACAACAAGTAAATGTCGTACATTGTGTTGTAACATTATATCTGCAGCTTCTGACGGAGATGACCTAGAATTAATAGTTATAAGAGGAGAAGACATTATTTCTTTATTTTTTATTGTATTAACAGATACATCAGCAGTGCATACCTTCGCGACTAAATCTCTTTCACTGACTATACCTTTTGCTTTACTATTTTCATCAACTACTACCAACGAGCTTACCTTCTTATCTTTCATTTTCTTAGCTGCTTGTTGAGCAGAATCAGTATCTTTGATGGTTTCTATTCCTCTTCTCATTATATCACGTATAGTTGTGGCCATTGAGATAACAAACTTGTTATTTGCCACTTTTAAATATCATGGCCTAATCTTTTATACGTGGCGGAGCAAATAACGTACGTACATTTAAACGTCTATCATATTATAGTGATGGTTATAAGCTCTAAATAATATGGCAACAGAAGCGAAATCAACAGTTACTGATGATGATAGCAGCAGTAGTATTGATGATCAAAAAGTACAAATAAAAAAGATACTTGTTCCAATAGATGGGCACAGCTTATTTTGTATTCATGTCATAGGAAGTGTGCCCTACTATGGATATATGGGCTCACCAGCTGCAATAGAACAGTATTATAAAGACCTAGAACAAAAAGCTCAATCTTGGTTTGACAAGGTAAGAGGTATGGCAAGAAATGAAGGTATTTCTGAGCCAAGCTATGATGTACGCTATGTTCCGCCAGCTTCCCCGATATGGGAAAGCAAAGCCATGAAAGTACGAATTGGGATTGATTTCAAGAGGCGAAGTAGGATTAATTGTAGCAGGAGTAGGTGTCACGTCAGGAGCATTATCTACTGATATACCATGGTGGCTGTCTAATCAATATTAGAGCTTCCAAATGAGTATGCATAGCATTAGAATGGAGTATGATAAAAATGTGGTATGTAAACCCATTCCCATTGAAAATCATTGGCCTGTAGTAACATAGACTACACAGCTAATAGAATAAGCCTTGTCCTCCATACGGTAAACGCAGTGTATGGCAGTGCATTCTCATCATATAATAATGGATATTGTATCGTTTATTGTACAGTATGAAAAACAAAGACTTTCAACTTTTTTTTAATAGGAAAAGAACAATAGCCATTTATTTAATCCTCTTGACTATACTTTTATCAAGTATTACCGCCACTACCATAAGTTTTGTTAATAATGAAAACATTGTATTAGCTCAGTCCCAATCCCAATCTAGTTCATCATCAATACCAAGTTCGAATGATATTGGGGGAAGCAATAATACTATTGCCAATCAGAAATCAGAGCAGCAAGGACGACAATTACAGCAGCAAAACCAGTTACCTTCATCAACGTCTTCCTCTTCCTCTTCAGCATCGGAGCAACAACAGCAACCAAAGACCCATGAATATACACTGATAGCAGAAAATACTACACTTGAAATAGCTCCCGGACTTCGTGTTGATGCTTGGACTTATAATGGTACTGTTCCGGGACCAACTATAACAGCTACTGAAGGTGATAGAGTAATAATTCATTTTATTAACAAAACGCCTCTTCCCCATACAGTTCATTTACATGGTGACCATCCAAGCCAAGAAGATGGAGTATTTGAGCAGGTAGGACCAAATGCAACATATACTTATGATTTCATAGCGGAACCAGCTGGTGCTCTAGCATACCATTGTCATGTCCCACCAGTAATGCAGCATGTAAGAATGGGTCTGTATGGTGCATTTATAGTCTATCCGAAAACTCCCTTGCCGCCAGCAAGAGAATACGTACTTGTTAATGGAGAATACGATACTCAAAACCAATTAAATCCACTTCCAGAATACTATATGTTCAACGGTTATACAGAACAATATCAACTGCATCCACTTCCTGCTAAGACTAACGAAACTGTAAGAATTTATCTGATAAATCTGGGTCTATCTCCCGCTTATGGTATGCACATCCATGGGAGCTTGTTTAAAGTCTATCCTTCTGGAATATTGGAGAATCCTACTTTCAAAGTGCAGTCATGGGAGCTAGCGTCTGGTAATACTGCAATATTAGAAGTAAAATGGCCATGGCCGGGCAAATTTACATTCCATTATCATGGAATACCTGAAGAGAGAGGAGCAATGGGATACTTTAATGTAACAAATGTTCCTGCTAACGCTATAGATGGAAATGACGTAGCTGTTACAAAGTCTATAAACATGAATGATTGGCAAATGAATTTGACTAAGAGCTTACAAAAGGCGGACCCAAATGGAAAAGTAACTACAGTATCTGCTACAAATAATGAACATCATGGAATGAATGGCGTTGGAGGAGGAGGAATGGCAATGGGAATGGAAAAAAGAGAACAGCATGCTTCTTCTTCACCTGCTACGGCAAATAACGCAGCTGAAATATCAATCGTAAACGGTGCGGCTACCTTGGATAACAAAGCATTTTCACCAAATCATCTCAAGATAAAAGTTGGCACGACGGTTACCTGGACTAATAATGACAATAATATACATACTGTTACATCAGGTGTACCTAACACTCCAAATGCCGGTCAAGTATTTGATTCAGGTTTAACATCTCTAATAAGTCCATCTAAAACTTATTCACACAAGTTTACAAGTGCTGGAGAATTTTCATATTTCTGTAGACTGCATCCTACTATGGTAGGGGAAATAGAGGTGACTCAATGAGTATTAGTGTAATTCAGAATCCTATATGGAGCGCAGAAAAATAATGAAAAAAGAATTATCAAATACAAAACAACAACAAGAATCGAGTCCTTGGACTAAACGATTCATTGCTGCTGCTATAATACAAGGAGCTATCATTGTTGCATTAACAACATTCCTAGTACTAAGTCAAGCATCTTTGCTAAAGCCAGAAATATCAAGGGTTATAGCAGCAGGTGGTGCTGGTACATGGTTTACTTTTGGTTATATTATATACATTATAGTTGGAGTTATAGGAGTAGCAGTATCGGCATTGTTTTATTATTATATTGAAAGAGTGCTAGGAAAACAATACAATACTACTAGAATTGCAAAAGCACTAGCGTGGGGTCATCTTATTCTTATGAATGTTGGTACTACAGCAGCAACTGGTATGTTAATGTACGCTGGTTATGTTAGTGGAGCAGCAATGCTGCCATTAAGTGTAGGTGGAAAAGGATTCAATCAAGGACAAGCACATGAGATACTAGCACCATTTGTAGAGCCTATTTCTGCTACTATTCTTTTGCTGGTGATAGGAGTATTGCTTGGTGGAATAGGATTTCTCATAATGTACAAGTCCAAAAGAACGGTAGGCAAATAGGACGATGAACATAAAAATTGACTCAGATCAGCTTACAAAGCTGCTCAGAGATTCTATAATTGTAAGAATAGTTAGCGTATTAGATATTGCAAGTTTATCAATACTAGAATTATTAGAATATAATTTGACTCGTAGGGACATTAACTACGCATTATTGAATGGAGTTATAGTTGTTGATAAATCTACATCATCATCCAAGGCATATGAAGATACACAGCCTATTCAAGACTTAAATATACTTGTTAATGGAGATTTTTATTTTCACAATTTTCTAAGTAGTAAAGTGAAGTTGACTGATGTCGGACTATATATTTTGGACACTATAAAAGGAGGGGGTGGGAAGCTACCAAATAATAATGTCCTTCCAAATGAAATCTAAGGACAAAAAACCACCACAACAGCAAGGACTTAGCTCCACATAATTTCAATGTACTATATATTCTAATACTGATTCGTTATAGCTGATTATTTTCCTCCTTCTCTTGGCTTTAATTATCTTTTTGCTTTTGCTCTTCCGAGAATAAAAATGTCATTGGCTTCAGTTTACACAACATACAAAAATTTGTGAGATTTGCACAAATCTATTCTAGGAACTCCTTTTTAATATATAATCATCTGCTTTGCTACTAACCAGAAGAGTCATGTTTGTTTCTATTGTGGTTTTCGTTTCTCATATGCATTTTTTGCATTTCATATTCGTATTTCTGCTGCTGATGATTGCCATGGCAATGAAGATGGATGTGCTCGCGTAGTGGTACTTCTCCATACGGGCTAAGAGAATTGTAGTAAATACCTTAGTGATAGATCTAATAGCAAAAATTGTATTTTCATTTACATTAGAATTGTTCGCTTAGACAATTTACCAATGCAATAGAACTGAGTTCCGTTCGGATCAACAATTCCAATGACAATTGCGGCGTTCGTTCTATTAGTATCTACAAAACCGTTTATGCGATCCTTTATCTCATCACTTATCTTGAATGGCTGGGTAATTCAGAAGAGTCATTGTTAGAGTTATTACTACGAACGTTCCAATAAGATTACCATGAAATATTATATAATTCTAACAAAAATTATTTCATAATCCTGTGGTGTGTCTGTTGTGCTTATGAACGTCCATGTCATTAATGTGATTTAACATATATTATAATATTGCATTATACTTATACATCTAGTCAAACAGAATGGTCATTCTTTGATACGATATTTTTCAATTGGTACAGTACCTTGTTTGAATGTAATGATTAATTTATCACCTATTTTGTATGGACAATTTGGAATCGTACGTGGTTCTTGATCTGAGCCTTCTACTATGCATGTGCCTTGATTGTCTTTGAGGACTACTCTTGCCTCTCCAGTTATTTCTTTCCTTATGATTACATCTTTGATAGGAAATCCAAACATGGCTTGTACTGCAAAAAATCCTCCGATTAATGCACCAACAACTATAATTCCCAGCTCCTTTCCAGACAATCTGGAGAAGATAGATGAATTTGGGTCAGAGTCGGAGCCGGAATCGTATCCCATGTATACTCTATAAAGCACAGACAAGAATTTAAAACAGATCGTTGTAATGCCAAAAATCAATAGCCCGTAGACCTAGCTCCTAACAACCTATGAAAAGCTAATCGTGATATTTTCATACTAATCCGCCGTCACGATGGTACAATATTTATCATCTAGCTAAATATTGCATATCCTGTTACATCTTCACTTCCAGGAATCCAAGTTGCAGTAGTCAAGAGAATGTATTTTCCTTCTGGTAGATTTAAAGGAATAGTGGTACTTGCAGATTTGGTAGTATTTAGAACAGTTACTGCCTTCTCTTGGCTGGTATATACATCTATAGAAAGACTAGCAGGTGGAACAATTTGAGGGTTTCCTTTGGCAAAAAACTGTACAGATGAGCCTTTTTTTATATTGACTGCATCAGACGGAAGTAGTGCAGTGACCTTTTTTGCTGGTATATCAAGTTGTCCAAATGTATATTCATGTCTGAATTTGTAGCTTATCAATACCCCAGGATGCTGTGTTCCATTATATACCATTACAATCCTTGGAGGTAACGTAAAATTACTTGTAAAAGGTACGTAACTACTGTTTGAGTCAGATGATATAGCATGAGCAGCAATTTTTATAAAATCACTACTGTCTGTTAATGAATTACTTAATATTTTAGCCTGTGCTTGAAAAGAAGAAGAAGAAGATGCTTCGTTATTGTATTGTATCCACGTGCATGACAGAGAAAATGATAGCAAAAATATAACAGCAAATTCAAAAAACGGACAAGTGAGTTTTGTCTGAGAATATACGGACTTATCAATTGATCCTGATTTATTATATCCCATTAAATTATTCCTTTCCTGTATAGAAAATAAGTAACTGCTACTGCAGCTGGAATTCCAAATATGACAGCATATGCAATGTATACAAGTGTTAGAGGGCTTACTCTAAAGAGATTATTAGAAGGATTGCTGGCACTATTGCGCTGTGCTGCTATCTTATTTGCAGCTTGTGAGGAAATACTTGGATTATCATATACAGTAGTACCAAACTCAGCAAAAGCTGATTTTGAACCCCCAATATTTTCAATTCTAATGGTTGTTGGGCCAGAATTTGGAAATACATAATGTGGAACATTCATTCCAACTTGTGCTATACTTGGAATGCGCATAATTTGCTTTCCATTTTGTATTAGAACAAAATCAAATGGTAAAAGATTTGGTTTATTGTTTGCACGGTCAAAGAAGCTGACAAAAAATGATATTTCTTTACCTGTGAGCAAGACACCAGGGTCCCAGCTCAACCCTACCTCAAACTTCCCATCAGGCGTAAATTGATACATTGGCAATTGGCCTATTCTTTTACCTGAAGCATCAACAGGGTAATTAGGAATATTTTGCGCTTGTAACCCTTGCACGGTTACTATACCTTCCATCCATGGATGTATAGTGCAGAAATACGTAAAAGTTCCGGGATTGTTAAATGTATGGGTCCATGACTGTCCTGGTTTGAAAGAACCACTATCAAATATTCCATTTGGTGTTCCTCTTTTGTTATTCATCAAGCTTTCAATTCCAGCACCGACGCCACTTGTAACTGTATGAGCTTCGGTATCATTATTAGTCCAAGTAATAGTGTCGTTTGTATGTACTGTTATTTGCCTTGGCAAGTACCATTGTCTTGGTCCTAGCTTTGTAATATCGACTTCTGGGTTAGCTGAGCCTTTTGGTATTATAATAGTAAATTTCTTATGATTACCTTCCTCCTCTTGCTGTGCATATGCATTATTAAGATTAACGTGATTGTAATCAAAGATACAAGTAATAACAATAAAAGACGAGATGAATGAGAAAAATAAAAATAAAAATGTCAAATGCGGTATTAAACCAAAATATGGTATTCTTGTATTTTTGTATGCTTTCAGTGGTATGAGATACAGGTTCAAAAGATGATTACGTATGCCACTTCTCCCATGTCGCATACAAATTATCATTCCAGACTGTTTGATTTGACTCTATAATTTATGTTACTTTAACTGTGAAATCAGCAGATTCTGGTTTAATAGGATTGAAAAGTATTCCATACACAGTCACATCAATAGTGTAGTCACCAGGACCTTGAAATGTATATGGTATTGTGACAGCACCTTCTGCAGTATGAAGTGGTGCTCCTGATTGACCTGCTAGTTGAGACGCAGAAAATACCTGTTTACCACTACTGTCTTTAATTATCAAGTCATAGTCTATATGAGGTTGTGTTGTGTCTGTTCCTTTAGTCAGGAACTGTACCTTGAGTGATGTGGGACCTGTATGCCCAATAGGTTGAGGAGAGGGTTGTACCATTATACCTAATGAACCACCATTTGTTTGCTTCTTCAGATCACCAGTATTATTGCTACCAGCCTTATCCGAAGCCTGACCGTAGACAAATAATGGCAATCCTATAATACCAAAAGAAATACTCCCAGTTAACATCAATACTAACGCAAGATTTTTAACGGAAGCAGTAGCACTGTTCAACCTGTTATCTGACCTCCTGTAAAATCTTGCTTGGCCCAGCTGTCTCAGGTTCAGTGACTTGTAGCTCATTTAATACCTTAACTACTCCACAAGTTCTCCAAACTTCTTGCCCCACTAATCTCCTCTCTTTATATGTCTTGACGTGACCAGTTAAAATAACAATGCCATCCTCTATTGAAATAGCAATAGACCCAAGTGAAATGGCATCACAGGTTAAGCGTAGCCGTTCTAAAACACTGCTTTTGAGTTCATTATCAGTTTTCCGACCAGGAAGGTCATACGATTCATATGGCTCGTTTCCCCAATAGTACCCCGCATAGTAATCCTCTGCCATCTCCTTTCTTGGTTCTTGCTCTTCATTATGATTCTCGCTCATTAGCAAACAATATATATTTACACATACTTTTAGATAAACCTAATGATTACACAGGTCTAGTTAATTGATTATTTTCTTTTTACCGACTAAAACCAGAACGGTACTACATTAAGAGCTATTTTTTTCTCTGGATATAAGATAGCTGCTTTTTATCTTCCTTCAATAAATTCATTATTGCCTTTCCATATATCTCATATACATAGCTCTCATCGCCATGATTGATAGTCCTGTTTTCATAGGATTTTGCCGCTATTATAAGATGCCGAGATAACTTCTCTGATACTATATTAATTGCGTCAGGAATGTGTTCGATCTCATAAGCCGATGATATTTCGTTATTATACATCGAAAGTAACGATACAACTGCCCTAGCTCTTTCCAGGCTTACAGGATAAAAATACCTAGCGATATTTTTCGGAAGAGAATCCAAATCGTAAACAAACAAATATGCCACTGAAGAGAGAAATATCTGCATTATTCTATGCCTTTCAATTTCTCTTTTAAATATAGTTACCAGTCTATTAGATCTTAGTATTTTCATATGATGATTAAGAGAAGCACCTGTCAATCCAAGTTCATTGGCCAACCCTGCTTGTGTCATTGGTTTCTGTCTAAGTAAATCTAAAATTGCCCTCCTCATTGGATCAACAAGTATTTTTGCAATCTTCACATCATTTACAATATAAACCGCTTTCATAACTTGTGGTTTCACTTTCCTAATTTGTTACTGCTAATCAAGTTATATAAGTTATTAAATATATTGAATCGAACAGATAGAGTTAATTGTACATGTTTTAGTTATGAGGATTTAGGAAATTGCTTGTTATTTAGCATATACTTAAATAGTATTAAGTACGTCTAACCATTAAGTTTATCTAACTCGGCTATATATGATGATATATGCTAAATATAAATAAATCATCTATACATGCCGCTAATAATAAACCACTATCCTCAGATCAACTCTTGATTAGAATCAATGGAACACTCCCTGATATAGAAACGATGGGAAGTACAGAAAAATCTGAAAGAGCGGCCGAAATAAAACAATCTGGAATAAATACCAACACTTCTTGTTCACTATTTGCTTCTGCAAATGAGGAAACAGGTCAAATTTTTCATATGTTAGTTGATGTCGGTCATGGAATAGTACAAAGCATTCAAAAAGGAATTTCTGACCTTGGATTAAATAACTTGCGGTCGTCTTCTACATCGTCTCCCTCGTCAATTATTTTTCCTGACACAGTATTAGTTACCCATTCACATGAGGATCATATTGCTGAGCTACCTCTGCTAGCAGACAAAGCAATTGGTTCATCAAAACATTTGAAAATATGCTGTACTTCTGAATGTCGTGATCAGATACTTACGAACCATCCACAAATATCATCTATGGTCAAGAATAACCAAATATCATTTACAATACTGAAGCCTGGTGAAAACTTCCAGATAGGTCCTTTTTCTGTAACGCCTATTCCATCATACCATGGTGAAAACTCGCCGCCCGGATCTGTTATATATATAGTGAGACTAGCAAATCGAAAAGTAATAATAGGATGGGATTTTCTGTCGCTGCCTCACGTTGATGAGAACTTACTTTGGAACCCAGATCTTGCTATTTTGGGGACTCAAAGTTACAATCCCCATCCTCAAACAGGTATGATCTCTGTAAGCGAAGCCTTTGAATTAATTAGAAGGTGGAATGTAAAGGAATGCTATATAGTTCATTATCGGGGCCTTTTAGATTTTGAAGAAGCATCAAATCAATGGTTTAGGGGTCCTACTAAAGCTATGACAACAGATGAATTACAAAAGGTAATAGATTCAAATCTTAAAATTATAAGCAGTGAAGGAAGATTCAGAATGACTGTAGCAAGAGAAGGAATGATTTGGGATAGCAATACAAGTGCATCGCCAATTGAAGAAAAAACGAGAGAAAAGTTACAAGAATCTTCAGATCAAAATACTTCTGCTCTTACACCCCAGTTTATTGAAATTGAGAGTCTTCAGAACTACATTTTCAGAATTGAAAATGAACCTAAAGCTGATAAACTAAAACTAATGATAGAAGATGCAGTCAATAGATATAATCTAGAATTTGATAGACCTAGAAGAGTTGAAAATGCTGATGATAATAGTGGAAGAGAGGTAATCGTTGCACAAGCAGTAAAAGGAATGCTTGCTAAAGGGCCAGATCTAAGGATGGAAATCGCACCAAGATCAGAAAATGAATATGTTATCAATGCAAGAGCATCAAAAGGCAAAAAGAAAAATGTGTTTAACGATGAAATATTGATTAGTCATACGGATGCAGAGAGATTAAAGAAATACATTAAAGACAATTTTAGGGTTTACAATGCACCACCAACAGCAGCTGCTAAATAATAATTTGTATCAGTGTATGACATAGGATATCGCATACCACAGGTTGGATTGAATATGAAAATGAAAATGAAAAAAAATTCATCTTTGACTTTGAGGGGTTTAATTTGCAGTTTCGTATTGATAGGATCTCTTTTATCAGTATCCATATTATTGTCATCATCATTAATCCTATTTTCAGCAAAACCAGCTTATGGGGATGGTTTGACTCAAGAAACACTTTCAGCTTCTTTTGGAAATAGAAAGGCAGATTTGCTTATAAAAATGTGGCCTCCTTTAGTTACAACTGAAACAGTCCAACAACAAGGTCAAACGCCAGTTATTCAATTTAAATTATTTGATTCAAATACAAATCAAGGTATCAAACATGTAACGTATTTTATAACTATAGATAAAGGAGGTAAGAAATTATTGACTGATACATTTCACGATCATAGTGGAGATTTACACCTAGAAATGAAACCAATGAACACAAGTCAAATAGTAGTTAATGGAGATCAAGATCCTATATTGAATGCCTATACAGGTACACCGGAGAATCCTGTAATTGCTTCAGGTCCAATCTTTTTGCAAGGCGGATTATATCACTTCAAAGTACAGATATCAACAATAGACTTTGATAGAACGCTTATTCCAGATAATCAACAACCTACCTTTGATGGCTGGCTGAGTGTAGGAATCACTCAAAATAAGAATATAATCGTTAATGGAAAACAAATGCCAATTAAGATAGTTTCCTATTACGATAAGCTAAATGACTTTAGCTTTAACAATAAGGACATGCAAATGAAGATTGCTATGCCCTTTGATTGGGACCTAAATAGATTGAACAAAGTCAAGATTTTTGTCCATGAAGAATTCCATATTCCAAAACCAAGTGCGCTTACCTCAAAGGCATCATATTCTGGGACAGTAAATGGTATCGATGTAACAAAAAATATTGTAGTCGATAACAGTAATCCTCAGAAAGATGTAATTCATTTTATGTTGCCTAAAGATACAGTCATGAAGATTGCTGAACAGGTAAACAAAAATGGACAAGCGTCTAATCCGTTGATGACATTTACTTTGCAGCCTGGTGGTGCAGCAAAGGGAGCTGTTTCTGCTTCTCCTATGGCAGGCATGACAAAAGCTAGCATGACTTCTAGTTAATCGAGTTAAATCAAAATGTACATGCTTATGTCGTCGAGATACACCTCATATGATATTGTTATCACTGTTGGTCCAGCAGTTGTGCTCATATTTGTATTTGTCATTATGGGCTCTGCACAATACGCCACAGCATCGGACGAGCTTGTATCGTCATTATCAGATGTACGCCTTTCTAGCACTAAGATTGTTCAAATTAGTGCAAATCAAAGTCAAAAAAGTTCAGCAACTGCGACATCTACTAACGACAATG
>JBKPMK010000218.1:0-4823 GCA_046732115.1 Thermoproteota archaeon | reverse complement strand
AGGAATTAACTACCAATACGGATAGCTAGCTATACAGCTAATTTTTCCATTTTATTGAGCAGCCAATAGATGGATCAAAATCCTTTTCTATTTTTTCACCTCTTAAAACTTTTCTTACGTTATTTTCCATAATGGAAACTTTCGGAGTCATTTCTGGCTCTAAAGCATCATTAATTCTACCATGAAATACTAACCTGCGCTCTTGATCAAAAAGAAAAGGATCAGGCGTGCATACTGCCCCATAGGCCTTTGCCATCAGTTGTGTATCATCAATTAGATACGGGAAATTTAATTTATATTCTCTTGCAAATTTTATCATATTATCAAAACCTTCTCCCTCATAATTAGGATCATTGCTATTGATACCTGCTACTTGTAATTCAGATGTTTTGAACATAGATTGCAAATTGACAATGTCGCCAATTCTTGCCCTAACATAAGGACAGTGGTTACATATAAAAACTACAAGCAATGAGTTACTGCTGTCGAAGTCTTTGAGAGAATATATTTTGTTATCCACTCCTTTTAATTTAAAGTCTGGTGATTTTTCGCCTGTGTTTAGAACCTGACTTGAAACGGTCTTTACCATATTAATCTTTGAAAGAATGGATATTAAAAATTGTGCGGTTTTCAAGACAAGTTGCATAGCAAATAATAGCTACAAAATGGGATTATACACAAATACTATATAAAATATAATGCTATGCACAATGGATAAAAACCTACCAAGCCCCATTTTGTGATAATACTTCAAAACGATTGTCTTGAAGGTAGGAGAGAGCTTATGTATGATCGCTTCAATAAGGTGGGTTGCATGTAATAATGGTTCATGGGCTAACTATAGAAATAAACAATAGACAATTCTCGTAGTAGATGAGCTCAAAAATATTCTAATAAAAAATAAGAAAGAGGGATTACTTAGATCTGTTGGTATTATCACTTTTAACTCCACTCAGCAAGATGAGATTAGTGAGGAAATAGAAAGAAGAAAGCAGCGAGATCCTGAATTTAGTGAGCTTTCTTCTATAGCAGATAATGAGCAAACCAACTTACTTGAGGATTTACCTTTTGTAAGGAATATAGAAACCGTAAGCACAGAATTACAAAAACTAGGCTACAATGTAGATCTTCACATTGGACATTCTGATTACAAGATAAACTTGGCAGTTGTTCATCCTGATTTGCCCTCACGATATATTCTTGCAATAGAGTTTGATAGAAAATCATTTCTTAATGCTCAGTGCTAAAGAGAGGGATGTTTCAAGACAACTGTTTTTAGAGAGTAAACAATGGGCAGTTGGATGGATATGGAGCAAAATTGGTGGATGAACCGAGACAAAGAAATTACTAGAATACGTCAACGAATAGAAGACCTAAGGAGTATTCAAGCATCAAGTCATGAGATTTATGACAAACTGCCAGTCAGAAATTATTATACGCCACAAGAAGATGAGGAAGCCATGAAAGTGCAGGTCTAAAACACGTTCTTCTCTTTCCTCTCTACTCGGTATTTTATTTGAGTCAAAATCTATTCCCATGTCAAACTGTATTATAAAAGCCGCATTTAAAACAAAAATAGCCTGTTACCACCTTGTCCACCATGTTACCAGCATGTTTTCATGTGTAGCATAGTTGTCTCCTCATATTGCATAGTCGTTGTCATATATTATCATCTGTTTCCGCCTGTTATCACACAATTTTTACTGAACTCAAAAATTGGTTTATGAAGAGGGTGGGCTGTGCTGAAAAATTTTTTTGTTAATTATATAATAATGAACAACAAGAAACTGCTCTACACTATCAACCATAATATGCGCTAGCGACTGTTCCAGAATGTGATTCGCTACAGATGTATAATGCTTTTCGATATTTAGTAAGATGGCGCCATAAATAAGTCCAGAAGTATAGTAGATCACTACCAATACTACAATATTTGGTACATTTGAGCTCAGGTGTGAAACAGCAGAATCAACAGCAAGTACAATGGAGAAGAGACAAAGTGCAAGAGCTTTGCAGCAAAGGATACAGCCAAAGAGAGATACCGGACATTGCAAGTTGGCTTACAAATATTCTGATAGTGAATCTACTCTCATTTATATAATAGAAAAAGTGAAAATACACTACTAAAAAAGATTATAGAATAAGATGACTTGTTTTCGGTATCAACAAAAATATTGTCATGATATCGTCAAAACACATATGAGTTTCCTCTAAAAATAATAATTTTCAGATGATATTTTCAAATTTTTATTTTAATTAGCAAATAGTCATTCTTTCAGTTATCATTTTATAAAGAAGGTTTGCGATTGTTGTCACATTGTGACTATTCGATCTATTCCACCTAAATCAGGAAAGAAATCCGAGATATTATATGGCGTAGACAATGCTGTAGGAAGAGGAGTATATTTTATGTCTAATGTAAAAAATAAGATGGACATATGCTTTGATCATAGAGCTCCTTCTATAGTGATAGATGTTGAAGAATACCGAAAAGGATATACAGATATCAGAAAGAGAGGTGGCAAAATAAGAGCTTTTACTGAAATTACAAAAGATAATATACACTATTGTAAAAAGCTAATGAAATTAGTCGATGAGCTGCGGCATTTAGATGGCGTTAAAGGAGGTATTGCAGTTAATGAGACAGAATCTATGGCCACAACACTTTTAGAAGAAGCAAAGCCTCTGACCCAAGTAATATATAGCAACGTAAGAGAAGTCGTAGAACAGGGTCAATACATATTTGATACATTATGGAACAATGCCATGCCAGCTGAGCAAAGAATAAAAGAGATAGAACAAGGACTAGAACCAGAAGTTTTTCAAATAGTTAGTGATCCCAATGAATCAACACAGATTCTTCTCGATTTGGCAAAGTCTGTAAAGCAGGAATCCCTAATATTGCTTCCTAATGACAAAGCTATGGTAAGAGTAGAGAAGTTAGGCGTTATTGATTATGTGATAAAGGCATCACAAGAAAATAATGCAACTATAAAGATTATTTGTCCTTTATCTAAATTGAATTCAAATATTGTAAAAAGAATATCTGAACAGGCACCAAATATCAGAATTCTAAATGGTAACGAATCTACAACTGGAATGTTCATATGTGATAATAGTGATTTGTTAAGAGCCGAGCTCAAAGAACCAAAAGCTGAAAAATTTTCAGAAGCAATAGGCTTTACAGTGTATTCTAATAGCAAACGTAGCATAGATTCATTCAAAGCAGTTTTTGAATTGCTTTGGAATGAGCGGACATTAAATGAAGAACTAAAAAGAGCGGACATTATACAAAAGGAATTCATTAATGTAGCAGCTCATGAACTACGTACTCCTATACAACCAATAATCAGTATATCTGATGTTCTTTACTCCAAAATAAAAGATGTAGAACAATCAGAATTACTAGAAGTAGTAATCAGAAATGCAAAAAGATTGCAACGACTTACAGAGGACATTTTAGATCTTGCCAGAATAGAAACTAAATCACTTACACTAAGGAAAAGGCAATTCAATCTAAAAAGATTGATTGTAAATACAATTGCAGATTACAAAAACAAGATTAAAAGAGAAGGTAAACAAAATAATGTAGAACTAAAGCTTACAGCGAGCAAAAAAGAAAATAATATTACTGATATTTTTGTAGATGGTGACGAAGGAAGAATAACACAGGTTATTTCTAATTTACTTAGTAATGCTATTAACTTTACCAATGAAGGGACCATTGCAGTTAAGATAGGCAAGAGAACATATAACAACAATCAAGAAGAACTAGTTACTGTCAGCATAAAAGACACAGGTAAAGGAATAGACCCCACTGTCAGAGATAAACTATTTACAAAATTTGCTACAAAATCAGAGAAGGGAACTGGGCTTGGCCTTTATATTTCAAAAAGTATTATCGAGGCCCATGGTGGTAAAATATGGGCTGAAAACGATCATCGTGGAAAAGGAGCTACATTTTCATTTAGTTTACCAACTATAAACGAATAGCTACCAAGTGACTTATATCTATGTATCTACTGATATATGCATCTACCACAAGTACATAAAGCTAAAAATCTGACTAGCATAATATTTACTAGGCAAATATCTGAAATTTGATCAACGATCAACAACACCGTCTCCGCCTTAATTGAAAACTCGCCGGTTATCAGAACCTAACTAATTTTCAGTAGCATTCGATTCGAAATTCTATTTTGCAAGATAATAGTAGCAATAACATGTGAGACAAAAAGCGACGTAGTCCTGAAGTTCAAGAATGGTTTTTCGTTTAATGAATGCAGCTGCAAAATCTGCAAAAGTTTTAGGATGGTAGTAGCTTCTTCTTTTCATCTCCTATTTCCACTTCCTTTTGTATATAGTGGAAAATTTCAAACGTTTTACTGTTCTGTACTTAATTTTGACCAAGCAAATTGATAAAGCTAAGCATTCCGATTACACCATTAAGCGTGAAAATGGAACACCTGATCAAAATCATACTTAAGGAATGGAACATTTGAGCTCATGTGTGGAGCAGCAACAACATCTAGAACAGCAGGTACAAATACAATGGAGAAGAGATAAAGTACAGGAGCTTTGCAGCAAAGGATACAGTCAAAGAGAGATATCGCTGGTATTGCAAGTTGGGTTGGCTAAAGTAAATACAGATATATCGCATTTGATAGATGAGGCGCGCCTTCAGTTTTATATTCCGTAAAGTCCAAATCCATAATCCTTGCATATACAAAATGAAATGAAATGTGCCTGTTGTGGAGCAGACATGTTCCCAGATAAAGAACTGGAAAAGACAATAATTTACAAATGCAAAGAATGTGGTTTAA
>JBKPMK010000217.1:0-1792 GCA_046732115.1 Thermoproteota archaeon | reverse complement strand
TGATATACACTCCTGCACAACTTGCAATCAAACCAAAATATGATGGCAATGTTGAATTAAAAATTGGCGACATGGGTGCGACACATGGCTGACCCTGTATTTATTGGTATAGCAGCGTTGACAGTAGGTTCTGCAATAATTTCACTTGAAAGCCGCGAGTTGATCTATGGGGCAATTGCTCTTGCAATATCTATGCTAGGAATTGCAGGATTTTTTATTCTATTAGATTCGCCGTTTGTTGCCATGTTTCAGATTACAGTTTATGTTGGAGCGGTCGCAGTACTGGTCATCTTCACTGTTATGTTAGTTAGAACGCAAGCACTATTTAGCAAAAGGGAAGATAAAGGAAGAAAATCTGCTGGCTTTGTCCTTATGTTAATTTTGATGGCTGGTATGGGATCTTTAATTATAGTATCTGGTATTAACAGCAAGACATTTGGGAGTCCTCAAGCTCCAGCAGTTGATTTTACTGCGATAGGGAAACAAATGCTGACTTATTATTCGCCAGCTTTAATTTTATTAGCTTTAACTCTAGCCGGCGCTGTGATAGGAGCACTTGCATTAGCTCGTAGAGAGGAGATTGAACAGACAAATGAACGAACTGATTGATTATGTTTTAGTGTCAGTCGTTCTTGTTGCCATTGGCATTTACGGCCTTGTTGTTAAACGTAACGCTGTACGTATGCTATTTGCACTAGAGATTATTGCCAATGCAGCAAATCTAAACTTGATTGCATTTTCAAGAAACCTTTCTAATGCTCAGGGCCAAGTATTTGCATTGTTTTCTATTGCTATCGCGGCTGCAGAAGTAGCAGTAGGGCTTGGTATAATTATCATAGCTTATAGGCTATACAAAGAAATTGATGTCGAAGAATTTAAAAGTATGCGCGGATAGACATATCAAAAATGGCATATTTCTTGTTAGCAGCGACATTTTTGCCGCTTCTTATGTCTCCTGTTTGTTATATTCTTGGTAAAAGAATTGGCATTAACGCTGTAACATGGTTTTCATTTGGCATTTTAGCCATCTCAACTGCACTCCTTTTTGTTCCTGCAGCGACATTAAATGGTGGCCAGTCGTCTTACGTGGAAAGTTATCCTTGGAGTCAGTTTGGCAATTTTGGTCTTAGATTAGATGGTCTGAGCCTTCCATTTGCTATGATAATTTATATATTATGCACTGCTCTCGCGCTTTACTCCAAGCCTTATATGATACACAAAATCATGGAGGATGTACATGACCGTGGTGGCGGCGTAGGCAGTGGCAGTAGTAACAGCAGTAGTTCAAGTGCTCAGGCAACCTCCATTGTCGATCGAAACCAACAGCAACATGTGCAGAATCAGATGGGACTCTATTTTGCTCTATATATGACGTTTTCAATGGGTATGCTCGGTACGGTTCTTGCAACTAATCTGATTGAATTCTTTGTGTTTTTTGAATTAATGCTTGTTCCATCATTCTTTTTGGTGGCATTCTATGGTTATGGTGCAAGACTTAGAATTGCTCTTATGTTCTTCTTTTGGACTCATGTGGGAGCCGTAGTATTGCTACTTGGTTTGTTGGCGATGGGTTTCTTTGCAGGAGGCTTTGATTATGCCACTGTCAAGGCTAATGTTACGAAAATCCCATCTCAGTGGCTGTCAATTATCATATTTGCTCTAGTTGTGGGACTTGGTGTAAAGTTAGCAGCATTTCTCTTACATATTTGGCTACCATATGCCCATGCAGAGGCTCCTACCCCTGTTTCGGCCCTGTTATCACCTGCAATGATTGGTATTGGAGCATATGGAT